>NZ_JBSSAB010000022.1:0-51650 GCF_054058195.1 Thermostichus sp. OS-CIW-29 | reverse complement strand
CAGGACTTGGGTCATGGTTCTATCATAACTTCCGCATTCCTCCCGACACTGACCCTACGGGTACAGTGCGGGGCTCCTGCGATTTCTAGCTGAAATAATTGAAATTAATCAGCACTAGTGAGTATCAAAGCACTCCGGGACTAGTCCCGCTCAATGTACAAAAAAAGCACTGCCATGCCCACTGCAGGAAGCAGCCAACCAACAATGGGGATAAAAATCCAAGGAAGATAAGCAGCAGCGTAAGAACCGGTCATGATTTTGCTCCTCTCAAGTGACTTGACAAACTTGACAACTAATTCACCAGCCCTCGAAAGATGGCGTCGATCCCGGCAAAGTTCTCCAGCAGGAAATAGGCAGCGAACACGCCACCCATACCTCCCAAGAAAAATCCTGCCGTCAGATCCCCCCAACCCCGAGCTGTAGCCAGAGGAGCGGCCCCCGGTGTTTCTGGCTTGTTTCCGAAGGTAACGCTGCCATAGGCCGACATGCAGGCGGTTCCCAGCAGCACAATCGCCATCGCCGTAACCAGCCCGCCTAAGTTAGCTGCCTCAGGGTAATCCCGCAGCGGCCCCAGCACAATTTCTGGCCCTACCAAGAAATAGCCATGGGCCAGCCCAATTTCTAGACCCCGCAACAGCGGCGATAAGCCAGGACGGTTGATGGGGAGATTGTTGATGAACAGACGGGTGACAGGAGAATCGCTGATGGGCGTCGAAAGATGCCCCTCGCAGGGATCGTCGTTAAAGGTGCGAATGTAATCCATGTCCGAATGTCCTGCCTGGAATTTTGCGATTCATTCTACGGGGCCTAAGTTACCCTCTCGGCAACCACCACCCGGATCGTTAAAAAAGTTCATGCTCGCTTAACACAGAGATAGCTCTTCTAAATAAGTTTGAGACATAAGTTTGAGACATTCCCTCGCAGAACCTGTCCTCAGCAATTCGCGCTCTTGCCCATGATCCCTGACCTGCTAACGCGAACTTCACCCTCTCCAGGGGGAGAAGAGAGAAGTCCAGATTCACCGCCTGGTTGTAACCAGTGGTGAGGAATAGCGGCAGCTTTTTCGGACTGTGTATTGAGTATTAAGTTGAGTATTAAGGTCTGCAATGAAGTGGGATCCCTGCTGGGCAAGGGATCGATATTGCGCTGTGGTAGGTAGCCCCGAAAAAAGTGGTAGATACACTGGCCATGGGTCAACAAAGCCTAACTGAATTCGGCTAGGTCGTAAAAACAATGGGACCCTTTACCCCTACCTATTGGGGGCTACTACCAGACCGAAAACCTCAAACCTACAGACTAGAGCCTAGGCCCACATAGGAGCCATAGAAAAAGAGCCCAACTACCGTGATCACACCCAAACCGGCAACCACAGCCACTATCCACAAAGGGATCCTTGCTTGACTGGTCATAGCAACTGGTCTCCAAAAGAACTAAAGACGGAACTAGCAGCAATTACATTTTCGGTAATAAGGGAACAAAAGCTGGCCAAAAGCCAACTGTATCCCTTGCCAGCCCCTTTCAACTCTAAGAAGAGCAGAGTGGGATCCTGGCCTCAGTTGAGAAAATAGCTGGAGAACAACAGCCCAACCACAAACACCAGCAGCAAACCCAAGTAAAGGGAAGTGCGGTTTAGCTCGACAGGTTGGGAGTTGGGATTCCTTTCGGGTTGATCAGCCATTGGGTTCACCGTTGAATAAACTGCATTGCAGCAATGGCTCCCAAGAAGAAAACCGTTGGGATCGCCAAGGTATGCACCGCCAGCCAACGGACGGTAAAAACAGGGTAAAAAACGGGTTCATCAGATTTAGTGGCCATAGATATCACCCTACGCAAAAAGCTCAATCAACTTACAAATTGCAACAACGAATAGTCCACTTACCCACGGGCACTCCTAGCGAGTCAGCCTCTCCAACTCCTCCAGAGCATTGAAGCGATCGCTGACGATCGGCAACTCCTGGCGTTCTGCCGTGAAATACTCATTGGGGCGTGGGGTGCCAAAAATATCATAGGCCAGGCCGGTGCTCACAAAAAGCCAGCCTGCCAAAAACAAAGCGGGAATGGTCAGGGCGTGAATAACCCAGTAGCGGACACTGGTAATGATATCGACAAAAGGTCGCTCTCCGGTGCTGCCAGCCATGAAACTCCTCCCTAGGGTAGGGGCAAAAGTGCTTTCTGAACTTTCTGAGTCTATAACACAATGATAAGGATTTGGATGCACAACTACAAGTTACGAGACCCTTGCTTAGGCCCTTTGCTGTCAAGCCGGATCCCGTCTTGCATAGGTAAAATCTCCTAAGGGATCCCTGCGGCGAACCTTCTTACCCGAGTTTTCAGAGTCTCACTGCCAAAGGGCGCAATCCCAAGGGGCATCGAGGGCTTGAGGATGGGGCGGAAGTTTGAGATAAGCTGGCCCTGAGGGGATGTTGTTGGAACAGGAGTGACAGCTATGCGGTGCTCGTGGCCCCTAGCTCTGAGCTTGTGTTGGACGCTGGGCTGGTCGGGTGTCAGCTTGCCGGCTTGGTCCCAAGGGGTGGAGCAGCAAGCCTCGCTGGCCTGGACCGACCCCTACGTGGCGGCTCTGGAACGTCAGACAGATGTGGTGATCACCCAAGAACCCCTGTCAGCCACCCTGACCCGTCTGGAATTGGCCCAGTGGCTGACGGAGTTTTTCGGCTACATTCCCAATCCCAACCAGGTGCAGGAGATTCGCGACCTGGAGCCCAACACCCCCGACTATTGGACTGCCCAAGCCGTGCTGCAGGCGGGGGCCATGCGCCTATACGAGGGCAACGAGTTTCGCCCGCAAGGGGATATCACCCACCTGGAAGCCCTGGCCATTTTGGTGCGGGCTCTGCAATTGCCTGCTCCCACCCAGGCCGACATTGAGCGCTGGATGGCTCTGTACACCGATGCGGCTGATGTGCCGGAGGTAGGGCGGGCTTTTGTGGCCATGGCAGGCGAGGCGGGGCTGCTGGTGAATGTGCCGGATCCGGCCCGTCTTCAGCCCAATCGGGTGCTGAGGCGAGCAGAAGGGGCAGTGTTGTTGCATCAGGCCCTGGTATATCGCGGTCAGCTTCCGCCCTTGCCACCCCCTGTGGCCCAGTTGCGTCCCTCCCCAGCCCGGGTGGCCGAGACTGTCCAACCCGAAATCTTCCAAACGCGGATCACTCCCGAGGGAGGAAGTGTTCCTGCAGGGGGAACCTTGACCATTGAAGCGCAGGCCACTCCCAACGGCAGGGCTACGGTTGATATCGGCGGCGTGGTTCAGGGTCTGCCGATGCAGGAGGTGCAGCCCGGCTACTACCGCGCAGTTTATAGCCTTGGTCCTCAGGATGCCGTCTTTGGCCCCGACATCAGTATTCAGTTGACCCTCAATGGCGTCAGTACCCGCGTTCAACGGCGGCTACCTCAACTGGCCTTGGGCAATGTTGCTCCTCCGCCAGTGGAATCAGTATTTCCGCCCCCAGCTCCTCTGCCGCAGCCAGCCCCTCTGACTGCAGCCAGCAATCGCTATCCGCGCATTGAGGCCATTCGCTTGGATCCCCAGCGCGACTTGGTGGAAGGGGACATTCTCACCATTGCCATTTGGGGGGAATCTGGAGGGATCGCCCAGTTTGATCTGGGGAATCTGGCCCTGAACCAGCCGATGCGGGAGGTACGACCCAACCACTACGAAGGCACCTACGTGGTAGCCCCCACCCACCAGGCCAACAATCCCACCTTGAGGATTGTGCTCACCAAGGACGGCCTCAGCCAGGAACATCGGGAGATTTTTCCTTTTTCCATCGATGGCTCCAGAGGAACCCGCTCCACCATTCAGCCGGTTTCCGCACCCGTCGCCACGGGACTGCCCCAGATTTTCAGTGTCACCACCAACAGCACCAATCTGCGCATGGGAGAAATTCTCAAAGTCACCATGCGAGGGGATCCGGGGGGGCGGGCTGCTTTTCGGATTATTGGGATAACGCCCGAAGTTGAAATGCGGGAGGTGGCGCCGGGCCTATACGAAACCCAGCAGCAGTTGCCCTTCAACATGCAGCCGGTCAACAACGGCATCATCGAGGTGATTTTGCAAAGAGGGGGCCAAAAGACCACCCAAACCAGCCCCTCGCCCATTACCATCGCCCCTTAGCTAGGATCCCCGAGAAGGCTAAACTGCTGCCTCAAAGGGATCGGCGCTGCGCTGGATCTGCGTAGAGAGCTTGGGGATTACCTGCAGGTTGAACTGTTGCTCGAAGACTTTTTTCTTCTCGTTTAAGCTCCACAACTCTAGGGCACAGTCGTCCTTGGGATGCCTGGGATCCAAAATCAACTCCATGCGGCGGGGGCCTTCTCCCAGGAGCTGAAAACGGCAGTGCAGGGCTTGAATGGCCTGCAGGCGGCGGCGATCCAAAGCACAGGCTATGCGCAGCAGGGGGCTCAGTTCCAGCACCACTTGGCGATCCCGCTCGTCGCTGAGGCGCTGGAAGTTCTCGTGCTTCTTCTTGGGGGGCGACTTGCGGTGGTAGCGGGCCAAGTTGGCGATCACCTCCACCTCTTCTTCGTTGAAGCCCAAGAGTTCTCCATGGCGGATCAGGTAGTAGGAGTGCTTGTGGTGGGCGGCATGGCTGATGAAGTGGCCGCAGTTGTGCAGCATGGCCGCCGCCCAGAGAAGAGCCCGCTCCCGGGATCCCCAGCCATGCAGGATGCCGCGGGTTTGATCGAAAAGGCTGAGGGCAAACTCGGCCACCCGCTCGGCATAGGGGATCTCCACCTGGTATTTTTCCGCCAGCTTGAGCACACTGCGCCGCCGCACCGAGCTGTGGTAGCGCAGCCGATCCTCAATCAGCCCTTGGCCGATCATCCAGTCCACGATCAGCCCTTCCCGCAGAGCCCGTTCGCAAAACTGGATCCGCTCCACCCCCAGCAGGGTCATCACTTCTTCCAAGATGACCGCCCCGGCTAGGATGATCTCCCCCCGCCTTTCCCCCAGGCCGGGCAGCTTTTGCCGTTCGGCCACCGTGAGGGAGCGCAGCTCTTTGATGTAGCCGCGCAGGGCTTCCAGGCTGAACTCATACCCCTGCAGGCGATGGGGGAGAGCGCCCAACCGACGGCGGGCATCCAACTGGGCCAGGCACTCGACGGTGCCAGAGGTGCCCACCAAAGGCAGGGATCCCTGTTGTTGTGAAGAGGCAAGGATCCGCTTCATCTGCTCGATGGGGGATTCCAGCATGCCGCGGATGTGCTGGCGCAGGGCTTGCAGTTCGCCAGAAGTGGGCGGGTCGTGGTGCAAAAAAGCCTGGGTCAGACGCACTGCCCCTACCTTGACGCTGCGCAGAAACTCCGGCTCTTGGCCATTGCCCAAAATCAGCTCGGTGGAGCCGCCACCAATATCCACCACCGCGTGCAGCCGGTTGTGGAACTCCATCGCCGAGAGCACCCCCAGGTAGATGCGGCGGGCCTCTTCCTGCCCCGAGATTAACTCCACCCGCAGGCCCAGCTCCCGTTCAATCCGCTTCAAAAACTCCAGCCCATTGGGGGCCTCGCGCACAGCACTGGTAGCCACGGCAACAATATCCTGCACCTGAAAGCTCTCAGCAATGCGGCAAAACCGCTCCAGAGCCGTCCGGGCCCGTTCCATAGCTGCAGGCGTGAGGGCGCCCGTCTGGCTGCAAAACTCCCCCAGCCGGACGGTGGCTTTTTCGCGGGAGATGATGGTGAAGCTGGGGATACGGGGATTGATGCGCACCACCACCATGTGGAGAGAGTTGCTGCCCACATCGATGGCCGCCAGAACGGGGGCAGCCCAAGATTCAGGACGAGAAGCCGGGCCGGTTTCGGAAACTGGGGGAGCAGAGGCGACAGGGCATTCCGTGAAGTTGGTGGGCGAAGAGATCATGGCTCGGGTGTGGGGGTCAACCCCTTTAGGATACTGTGTACTTTCCCCCCTTGTTCCGGGCCGAGTCGTGAGGTGAGGTTCGCGGTTGACTCGGCAAACAGGGGAATTGATTAGCTGGGGATCCCTGCCGCTCTCGCCCCAGCCTAAGATAGGGACACAGTATTTGATTTGTTTGTTTCAAAGTAGGTTCCGATGTCTCAGCCAGCCGAATCACCTCAGAAGGCCAACAGCACCCTCAAACTGCTGCGCACTCACGAGTCTCCCAAACTGGAGCGCATCCGCCACACCACTTCCCATGTCCTGGCTATGGCGGTGCAAAAGCTGTTTCCCAAGGCCCAGGTGACCATCGGCCCCACAACCGACTACGGCTTCTACTACGATTTTGACCATCCCGAGCCCTTCACGCCGGAAGATCTGGATCGCATCAAAAAAGAGATGCAGGCAATCATCAAAAAGGGCCTGCCGGTGATCCGCGAGGAGGTGAGCCGTGAAGAGGCCAGGCGCCGCATCGAAGCCCTCGGAGAACCCTACAAGCTGGAGATCTTAGACAGCATTCCCGAAGGGGAGGTCATCAGCATTTACCACTTGGGGAATGAATGGTGGGATCTCTGTGCCGGTCCCCACGTGGAAAACACCCAAGAGCTCAACCCCAAAGCTTTCGATCTGCTCAGCGTGGCCGGCGCTTATTGGCGGGGGGATGAAACCAAGCCGCAGCTCCAACGCATCTACGGCACCGCCTGGGAAACTCCAGAGGAGCTGAAGGAATACAAGCGGCGGCTGGAGGAGGCCAAACGGCGGGATCACCGCAAGCTGGGCAAAGAACTGGGTCTCTTCCTGTTTTCCGATGAAGTGGGTCCGGGCTTGCCCCTTTGGACTCCGAAAGGAACTACCCTACGCTGGGTGCTGGAGGATTTTCTCAAGCAGGAGCAGCTCAAGCGGGGCTACCTGCCGGTGGTTACCCCTCATATTGCCCGTGTGGACTTGTTCAAGATCTCCGGCCACTGGCAAAAGTATCGGGAAGATATGTTTCCCATGATGGCGGAGAATGAGCAGGCGCGTGCGGCTGAACAGGGCTTTGTCATGAAGCCGATGAACTGTCCTTTTCACATCCAAATCTATAAATCAGAGCTGAGATCCTACCGCGATTTGCCGCTGCGCTATGCCGAGTTCGGCACCGTCTATCGCTACGAACAATCGGGGGAATTGGGGGGCTTGACCCGCGTTCGCGGCTTTACGGTGGACGACGCCCACTTGTTCGTTCGTCCCGATCAGTTGGAAGAAGAGTTTCTCAAGGTTGTCGATCTCATTCTGGTGGTTTTCGACAAGCTCAAACTCAAAGATTTTCGCGCCCGCCTCAGCTTCCGCGATCCCAAGTCTGACAAATATCTGGGATCCCCTGAGGACTGGGACAGGGCCGAGAATGCCATCCGTCGCGCTGTAGAGAAGCTCTCGATGCCTCATTTTGAAGGGATCGGCGAAGCAGCCTTCTATGGGCCAAAGCTGGATTTTATTTTCCGCGACGCCCTGGATCGGGAGTGGCAACTGGGCACGGTGCAGGTGGATTACCAAAACCCACAGCGCTTTGATCTGCAATACGTAGCTGAGGACGGATCCCGGCAACGCCCGGTGATGATCCACCGCGCTCCCTTTGGCTCGCTGGAGCGGCTGATTGGGATCCTCATCGAAGAATACGCTGGGGATTTTCCCTTCTGGCTGGCCCCGGAACAGGTGCGCATTTTGCCCGTTTCCGATCAGTATCTGGGCTACGCCACCCAAGTGCGGGATCAGCTGCGAGAGCAGGGGATCCGCGTCCACATCGATGCCGACAGCGATCGTTTGCCCAAAAAAATCCGCAATGCCGAGAAGGCCCGGATCCCCTTCATGCTGATCGTGGGGGAACAGGAACAAGCGGCAGGAACGGTGAGCGTGCGCCAGCGCCATGGACAGGAGCTGGGATCCCTGACGGTGGCAGACTTCCTGGATCAGGTGCAGGCGCTCAACTAGCCGGTTGCGGCAATGGAGGGCAGTGGAGTTTTCAGAACTTGAGGATCCCAGATGCCGGGGAGCTCAAGAAAGGGCCTGAATGTCCCTTTCTAAAGAAAAGCCAGCCGACGGCCGTGTTGACGGCCCGCCGCTATTCTGGCGGCAATGCCCAGAAGATCGTTGTGGGGCGGGAGCATGACTCTAGTCAATAATAAGCTCAACTATACTGAAAATAATGTATAATATGTTCAGTACGGATTACTACCAGTTGATCTTTCTGTTTACTTTCGAGTCTGCCAACATGGTAGCCAAAGCAAAGCAGAAAATTGGTAGTAAGACGACACGGAAACTGCGCTTTGGGTATTCTACTCAAAGCTTTGCGGGATACCGCCATTCTGTTTGGACTCCGTCCCGCTAACGCGAATGGAAACAAACAGAATGCTATCGCTGCATAGTTGAACAGTGATGTTCAGCAGTGTTCAGCGTAAATGTATCAGCTTTCCTGTGGATCCAAGGTGCTGGTGGCTGCCCAGCCGACGCGGGGGGTGGATGTGGGGGCCATCGAGGCCATTCATCGCCGCATCCTGCAGGCACGGGATCAGGGCATGGGGGTGCTGCTGGTATCGGCGGATTTGAATGAGGTGATCAGCTTGTCGGATCGCATTTTGGTGATCCATGAGGGCCGCCTGGTAGGAGAACTCAGGCCTGAAGAGGCCACCGAAGAGCGGATCGGGCTGCTGATGGGCGGGATCCAGCATTAGACGAGGCTGGGGGCAGCTTGAGAAGACCCTGCCGCCCGTTCTTGGGCTAGGGCTGCTCGCCGTTGCTCCAACTCTTGAGGAGAGATGCGCCCATAGGTCACGCTCATCTCGGCCAGCCGCTGGATCATGTCCTGCCGCAGCATGTCCTCGCGGTAGCGCCAGGCCCAGTTGTTCTCGGTGGTGCCGGGGAAGTTCATGCGCGCCTCTGCCCCCAGCCCCATCACATCCTGCAGGGGAATGATGGCCAGGTCGGCTACGGAAGAAAGGGCCAAGCGGATCAGATCCCAATGGATGCCCCCGGATCCCTGGCAGCCCAAATAGCGCAGCAGGTTTTGTTTTTCCCACTCCGAGCGATCCGGGTCATGAAACCAGCCCACCACCGTGTTGTTGTCGTGGGTGCCGGTGTAAACGACAAAGTTGCGCTCATAGGCATGGGGCAAATAGGGGTTATCGGGCCCAGAGCCGAAGGCAAAGAGCAACACCTTCATGCCGGGCAAGCCAAATTGATCCCGCAGTTGCAACACCTCCGGCGTAATGTTTCCCAGATCTTCGGCAATCACCGGGATTTCCCCCAACTTGTCGGCCAGGGCCTGAAAGAAATCTGCTCCCGGCCCTTTTTGCCACTCCCCTTCCACAGCCGTTTCCGCATCGCCCGGAATGGCCCAGTAGCTCTCGAAGCCGCGAAAGTGGTCGATGCGCACACAATCCACTTGCTTGAGAATGGCCTGCATGCGTTTGATCCACCAGTCGTAGCCACGGGCCTTGAGCACTTCCCAGTTGTAGAGGGGGTTGCCCCAGCGCTGCCCGGTGGGGCTGAAATAGTCCGGCGGCACACCGGCTACTTGTAAAGGCCGTCCCTGTTCATCCAGGTGAAACAGCTCCCGGTTGGCCCACACGTCGGCACTGTTGGGGGCAACGTAGATGGGCACATCCCCGATGAGCTGCACTTGATGCCGATGAGCATACTCCCTTAGGGATCCCCACTGCTGGGCAAACAGATACTGCCAAAACATCTGCTCGGTAATGGCATCGGCATAGCGATCGCGAGCCTCTTGCAAAGCCGGCGGATCCCGTCGCACCAAGGCCGGATCCCATTGGTTCCACTCTTGCTCGCCGTACACATCCTTGAGGGCCATGAACAGGGCATAGTCGGGCAACCAATCGGCTTCGGCAGCACAATAGGCTTGGAAAGCTTCCCAATCGGGGCCGGAAGCTTTTTCTTTGAAGGTTGCCCAGGCGCGGTGCAGCAGGCCCAGCTTGAAGGGGATCACGGTTTCGTAGTCCACCCGCTCGGCAGACCCGGCTTGGATCGTTGGCCATTGGGGCAGGTCCTGCCAACTGTCGGGCTCTAGCCAGCCGGCTTTTACCAACAGCTCCGGGCTGATGAGCAGCGGGTTGCCGGCAATGGAGGAAAAGCTCATGTAGGGGGAGTTGCCCCAGCCGGTCGGCCCAAGAGGAAGAACCTGCCAGAGGCGTTGGCCGCTCTCCACCAGAAAGTCCACAAAGCGATAAGCCGATGGCCCCAGATCGCCGATACCAAATGGCCCCGGTAGCGAGGTGGGGTGCAGGAGGATCCCACTGAGTCTGCCCATGCGCATGGCCAAGCCCTTTTGCCCTAGGTGGTTTCACCGCCTATGCTGTCACTTCTGGAGCCACGGTGGACAGCTCCAGACAAGACAAAATTAGAACAAAGTTAAAAAATGAGCAGGATCCAAGGCCAAGACGCGCTTTTCCCTCTGGCCAGGGGATCCCGTCAGGCCACCTCGGGGGCAGGGCAGGCTTGGGCGTACCAGTTGTAGAGACCATCGCCGGTGGTGAGCCAAGTATGAGGGCGAGATTGGATGTGCTGCAAGGCTTTTTTCAGGGATCCCATCCGCAGAGGCTGCCCGACAATAAAGGGGTGCAGGCCGATGGCCATGATGCGAGGGGAGCGTTCCCCATCTTGCCAGAGTTGATCAAACTGGTCGATGAGGGCCTGGGCAAAGGCTTCTGCCGACAGGCGGGCGCTCAGACAGAGGCTGATGTCGTTGGCCTCCAGGGTGTAGGGGATCCCCAAGAGGGGGCCGGCGGCAGTTGGGAACCAGTAGGGTTGGTCGTCGTTTACCCAGTCGGTGGTGTAGCGGATCCCGGCAGCCTTGAGCAGGTCAAAAGTATTCTCGCTAACGGAAAACCCCGGTGTCAGCCAGCCCCAGGGTCGGGATCCGGAAACCTTCTCCAAAAGGGACAAGCTGCGCTCGATGAGCTCTTGTTCGGCTTCGCGGGCCAGGCCGCTGTGGCCGGTGGAGTTGTTCCAGCCGTGGGCCAACACCGACCAGCCGTATTGGCGGATCCCTTCGATGATGGGGGGGTAAAGCTGCACCATTTCTGCATTCAAGGCGGCAGTCACCGGGATCCCCAGCTCGGCAAACAGCTCAAACAAGCGCCAAATGCCCACCCGATTGCCGTAGTCCCGCCAGCCATAGTTGGCGATCTCAGGGGAGCTGGTGAGATGGGGTTGAATGGCTGTGCCCAGCTTGCCAAAGGTGAAGTGCTCGATGTTCATCACCACGTACACAGCCACCCGCGCCTGATCCGGTAGGCTTGGCAGATTTCGGCTGGGCAGAGCTGAGTAGGCAGGGGGCAGCATGTCCGCTCTCCAAAGCTTTGATGCTCACCAAGGGGGCAGGCTAGTCCTTTGATTTTCCTGAGGTCAAGGCCCGATGGCAAGCCTGCACTTCTGGAAGGGTGAATAGGCGACGAAAGGGGATCCCTGCTTCTCGGCAGCGGTCTTCTGCCCCTTCCAGCCGATCCACCAAAGCCAGGATCCCTTCCGCCCGGTAGCCGGCTGCCCGCACCCGTTCGACAGCCTTCAAAGCAGAACTGCCGGTGGTCACCACATCTTCCAGGATCCACACCCGACTGCCTGCCGGCAACTCCGGCCCCTCGATCCAGGCTTGCGTGCCGTGCCCCTTGGGCTCTTTGCGCACGATTAGGGCGGCTAGGTTGGCAGGCTCAGCCCTCAGGGAGGCCAAACTCACCGCCGTCACCAGGGGATCTGCCCCCAGCGTCATTCCGGCCACTGCCTCGGTTTCGGGCGGCAACAGTCGGTGCAGCAGGGATCCCACCCAATAAGCTCCTTGGGGGTGAAGGGTAACCGGTTTGCAGTTGATGTAGTAGGGGCTCTTCTGTCCAGAAGTGAGGGTAAAGGAGCCTTCTCGATAGGCCAGTTGGGCAAGGAGGTACAACAGTTTCTCCCGCGCTTCCTCTGGGGAAAGGGTCAGGGGAGAGCAGTCAAGAAGCAACACAGCAGGGATCCCCTTGGTTCAATAGCTGATGGGAAAGAGCACTCAGGACATTTTATTATCCGGCCAATCTCCACCGAATCCAATCTCCCGTTTTTCGGCTTCACGGGAGGGATCCCTGTCACGCAAAAGATACGCCTGTCTTGGCTAGGGCCAATGTTGCTGAAGTTCTAGACCGGCGGATACCTGAAAATCTGTTCAAACAACCACCTGGGGCATCATTTGCTCAACCAACAGAAGCAACGTGTTGGCAACAGAAGCCGGCTCCTGGGCATTCAAAGTTGTGTGCGGAACTGAACCGTCCTGATTCCCCAAAATTAACAAAATGTCTTCTGGATCCCAGGCATTGGGTTGATCGACGTGGGTGATCCCAATCACGCAGGGGGCACTTGTCCTGGCTTTCATAAAAGATTGAATAGCTTGGGCGTTGCGAAATTGGCCCGGCAAGTGCGCAGGCACCAGAAGAACATAGCCGTGGGCGCGCTTAATTAAAATATCCCACATAAAGTTAAAGCGAGACTGGCCGGGAGTGCCGTAGAGATGCAGCCACATCTCTTCTTCCTCCTCTCCAATTCTCAAACGGCCAAAATCCATGCTTACCGTTGTGGTTTTCTTCAGTTCTGCCACCTCGTCCGTTGCTTTGCAATCGGTGTCTACTACCTCAATCTCGCTAATCGTGCGAATAAAGGTAGACTTTCCAGCTCCCACCGGCCCTGTTACAACAATTCGCAAGATATTTCCCATAAACCAGCCTCAGACTAAGCTCTAGCGACAAAGCTGAATAAAACTCGGGGGAGTGCACCGATGTGCCGCACGGGAGGTAAAACTATCCCCAGCTTGTTTCTCAGATAATTCTCAGATAGTTTGAATAGAGATACTGACAACAGCTTTGCTTCGTGGAGATTCCGGAAACTCAGATGCCTCAGCCTAATCAGAAGTCAGAGAAATTAAGCAAGTAGAGCAAGCAAGAGTCTACTCTAACTCAAATTAACTCAAATTAAACTGTTAGCACCATTGGCGATTAATCGTTTGAACAAAGCCTCACTCATGCCTGTTTCCTGTTGCACTGCATTGTAGGCCACCTCAAGGTAGGCTTGCTCAATAAAGGAGAGGTCAATCATACAGACCTTGCTCAAGCTGGTGCGCAACTGCTCAGGCTTGCCTTCTTTCACCAACCGCCGACTGACCTCCTGCACAACTGTGGCCATAGCAGGCACAACATGTTGGGGGCCGATGCCAACGCGCACATGAACTATGCCGATTTTCCAGCGGCGATCCGCATACTGGGGGCCCCAATTGTCCATGCCCGTGAACATTTCCTTGAACCAGTCAGCAAAAGTTTGGCCCAGCCGCTGCCGGTTGTGCTTGGCTATCACTGCCGCCATTTCGGCATCGCGATCCAGATAGCCGTAAAAGGCGTCTGACATTTCCGCCGCGATACTGCCGCCCCAGTCAGCACTTTGCTGCAAAACTTTCTTGTCATCATCTGTGAATTGCGTGCGTGAGATCAGGACTTGGAGCAGCTCCGAAGGTTTAATGGCCATAGTTCCCTCAACGTCAGGATAGGATCTAAAGACTTAGCTTCCACATTTGATTTTCTTACTTCATTGCCTCTGCAATGCTTGCCGCGACTCGCTTAATTTCCAAAAAGAGCAAGCCTTGCTTGACTTCATGACTGGCAATTGTCAGCAAGACGGCATCGGGGCCACAACTGGTTAAAACCCCGTATCCTTTTTCCCCCTGTACAAAAACTCTCTCTATGGCTCCGCGCCCTAGCTCTCTCCCAATCCGTTCGCCCAAAGAAAGCATGGCAGCCGACATAGCAGAGGTTCTCTCTTCATCCATACCCACAGGCAGTGTGGAAGCCAAAGGTAACCCGTCAGGGGTGACCACTGCTGCTCCCTGGACTTCTGGCGTATTGGCAACATAGCTCTGGAGGATCGCCTGCAAAGAGGACAGATTAGCCATCCTACATCTCCCTGCTGATTCCCTATTTCTAATGTTTCTACCCGAAAGCCGAAAACATGACTGCAAATATCCCTATGCTTTTATTTTTCGCGCATGCCCTTGAGGAGGGTGGCTAATCGACTGACCAGAGAAGGCTTGACGGGGCCGCCCTCATCCTGGAGACCAGGCACCCTTGCCCCCAGCCTCTCCCTCACCGGCTCGGGATTCACCTCCTCAGCAATCGACTTGGACAGCTCCCAGTGACCAGACCGAGCCAGAACCGTTGGCCCCTCACAGGGACTGATCAACCCCAGCTTGGCCAGACGGGCACAGGCATAGCGCACCTCCAGCAGGTCTGCCCCCAGTGCTTGAGCCAAAGCCGTCAGCTTGCGAGAAGGCGACACCTGCTCCAGGATCCCCCACTCCAGCGCAGAAAGTTTGAACAGAGGCAGTTCGGTGCTGGTACGCCAAAAGCAACTATCGGGTTCTGGCAGGTCTTTTTCGGGGCGCTGCTCCAGCTTGAGCTGCTGCAGGGCTTCCAGGACGGCAGCGGTGGCGCCCTTGCTCAGGCCGGTCATTTCTCGGTAGGGCATGGGCACATTGGGCAGGAAGCTGAACTGGCCGGATTCGAGGGCAAAGAGGCTGTAGAGGCCGGTTTGCAGTTGATGGCGAAAGAGCTTGGCCAAATCTACGGGCGAGATCAACCCTTGCCGCTGCAGGCAACGCCCCAGAGGCTCTTCCGAGCCGCAAAAGGAAGCCAGCTTTTCGACCACCCGCTCGCTCACCAAACCAGAGTCGGCTAGCAGGCTCTCCAGGCGGTGCTCTTTTTGAGGTGGCAAGGCAGCGATGACCCGACCCTGATAAAACCAGATCCTGTAGATGCCGCCGGGCGCCCAAATACAGAGCTGCCCTGTTTTGCTGCCTCTTTCGATCAGTTGCAGCAGATCGGGCAAGGAAAATTCTTGGAGGTCTCCAACTATGGCCATAAGAACTCTCTATGAACCTCGCTTCGATGGAATAGGTGAAAAATCAATGCTTCAGTGATTTTTTGGACATCCCTATTCTTGTACATGGACTCTCGGACAACAACCGTGTATCAACGGCTGTGTTCTTTGTAGCTAGGTACTCTGCGCGCCAGCAGTTACACTTACTATCTGGGAAAATCTATCAAGGAATACAATTAGGCAGCACTCGGAAGCCCTTCACAGAAGAGTTCTAGTTTCCTTTGTTTCAGCTTTGTGTTGGATCATGTCGCTTCGTAAGATAGAACTCCTATTTTTGCTTTCTCTGTGAGCGGAAGTTAGAGAAAAGTTATAGACCCTTCCAAGTTCTTTACAAAGCCAGAGGATTGTTCTCCCTCTGTCGGTTTGCCTCACTTTTCGCGCATGCCCTTGAGGAGGGTGGTTAATCGACTGACCAGAGAAGGCTTGACGGGGCCGCCCTCATCCTGGAGACCAGGCACCCTTGCCCCCAGCCTCTCCCTCACCGGCTCGGGATTCACCTCCTCAGCAATCGACTTGGACAGCTCCAAGCGACCAGACCGAGCCAGAACCGTTGGCCCCTCACAAGGACTGATCAACCCCAGCTTCGCCAGACGGGCGCAGGCATAGCGCACCTCCAGCAGGTCTGCCCCCAGTGCTCGAGCCAAAGCCGTCAGCTTGCGGGAAGGCGACACCTGCTCCAGGATCCCCCACTCCAGCGCAGAAAGCTTGAACAGAGGCAGTTCGGTGCTGGTACGCCAAAAGCAACTATCGGGTTCGGGCAGGTCTTTTTCGGGGCGTTGCTCCAGCTTGAGCTGCTGCAGGGCTTCCAGGACGGCAGCGGTGGCGCTTTTGCTGAGGCCAGTCATTTCTCGGTAGGGCATGGGCACGTTGGGCAGGAAGCTGAACTGGCCGGATTCGAGGGCGAAGAGGCTGTAGAGGCCGGTTTGCAGTTGATGGCGAAAGAGCTTGGCCAAATCTACGGGCGAGATCAACCCTTGCCGCTGCAGGCAACGCCCCAGAGGCTCCTCCAAGCCCCTAGCGACCAACTGGCTGACCACCTGCTCGTCCACCAAGCCAAAGCGCGTCAGCAGGCTTTCCAAACGATGCTTTTCTTCAGGGGTGAGGGCGGCAACCACCCGACCTTGGTAAAACCAAATCCGCTGAATGCCATTGGGTGCCCAGATGGATAATTGCCCTGCTTTCTTACCCTTTTCCATTAAATGCAACAGGTCGCATAAGGAAAATTCCTGAAGATCTCCAAGCATCGCCATACTTTTGCTCCCTTCACCGCTGCAAGATGCGCTTTCTCAGTATTTTCACGGTTTTTGCTTTGCTAAGCAAGAAACCAGAAGATGCGCTTACAGCTTGGTTTCGGCCTAATCTTACAACCAAATCCTCAAAAGTTAAAGCGGATTAATCTTTTTAATCAAATGTAATCGAAGTTGCCGAATTTTTGGCTTGGACGCAGCGGAAATTGTGTCAGAAGCTCGGTAAAACCTCGGAAGACTTAACGATCGATACTTAGTCATTCGTAATTTTTAACACTTTTTTAGCTGCGGCTACTCGAAGATCTACGGGGTACAAAAGTTCGCCTCAAGAGGAGTGAATTGAGGATTACACTGAGGGAACTCAAGGCCATGAGACCCCCAGCGATTGCCGGGCTAAGCCCAATGCCAAAGGGGGGTAGGAGCACGCCTGCTGCCACTGGGATCCCTACCAGGTTGTAGCCAAAGGCCCAGAGGAGGTTCTGCTGGATCTTGCGGAAGGTGGCGCGGCTGAGGCGGATAGCTTCCACCACATCCCAGAGGCGGTTGCGCATGAGGATGATATCGGCGGTTTCTAAGGCCGCATCAGTGGCTGAGTGCAGGGCGATGCCCACATCGGCTTGGGCCAAAGCCGGAGCGTCGTTAATGCCATCTCCCACCATGGCAACTCTCTGGCCTTGGGTCTGCAGGTCGCGGATGACTTGAGCTTTGTCTGCCGGGTGAACCTCGGCGATAACGCGGATCCCGGGCACTTGCAGAGCTTCGGCTACCTGCTTGGCCACCTCAGCCCGATCGCCAGTAAGCAGCATCACCTGCAAGCCCATCTTTTGCAGTTGTCGCAGTGTTGCCTGCGCATCAGGCCGCAAGGGATCCTGGGCTGCCAGCAGCCCCACCAGGGATCCCCCTAGAGCCACGCCCACCACCGTTTTGCCGGCTGCCAATAGCGCCTCGGCCTGGGCCTGGGTCTCTGGGGAAATTGGGATCCCCAAAGCAGCCAGCCCATCCAGGGATCCCAATACCACTGCCTGCCCTTCCACTTGGGCAGCAACCCCTATCCCCGGTTGGGTTTGAAACTCGCCGGCGGAGAGCAACGGCAAACCCTGGGTGCGGGCGGCTTGCAAAATGGCTTGCGCCAGAGGGTGGCGAGTGCCGCTTTCCACTGTGGCCGCCAGTTGGAGTAGGCGATTGGGATCCAGGGAGGGGTCAAGGCTGAGACAGTCCGTCAGGTGGGGATCCCCTTGGGTGAGGGTGCCGGTTTTGTCGAAGACCACCGTTTGCAAGCGATGGGCTTTCTCCAGAACATCTCCCCCTCGGATGAGCAAACCCCGCTCGGCTCCCAAGCCAGTACCCACCAGGATGGCCATCGGCGTAGCCAATCCCAAAGCACAGGGGCAGGCCACCACCAAAACGGCAATGGCCATCTTGAGGCTGCTGAGCAGAGGTGTGGGGTGAGGGGGATGGTCGCTCAGATGCAGATGGGAGTGCAGGCTGAACCCCTCCAGGACAAAGTGCTCCGCACCGTCGCTCCCCCAGAGTGGGATCCCAATCCAGTACCAGAACCCAAAGGTGAGAATGGCCAGCGTGACCACCCCATAGGTGAAGTAGCCCGCCACCTGGTCGGCTATCCCTTGGATGGGGGCCTTGCGAGCTTGGGCCTCTTCCACCAGGCGAATGATCTGGGCCAAGGTGGTGTCTTTCCCGGTGCGCGTCGCCCGGCACAGCAGCAACCCCGATTGGTTCAGCGTTCCCGCCACCACGGGATCCCCCACTTGTTTCAGCACCGGCAAGGGTTCCCCTGTCAACATCCCCTCGTTGACCGTGGCCTGGCCGGCAATGACTTCTCCATCCACCGGGATCTGTTCGCCGGCCCGCACTTGGAGCCAATCCCCCACTCGCACCTGTTCGATAGGACACCATTCTCCCGTCTGGGATCCCAGATCCAGGTTCCCCTCTGGGCTGGAAGCCAGAGATCCCGCCTTCTCTGCAGGCTGAACCCGCCGAGCCAAACTGGGACACAAGCTCACCAGCGATTGCAGGCTGCTGGCCGCCCGCAGGCGGCTGTGCTGTTCCAAGGCCCGTCCCAACAGGATGAAGCTGAGCATCATGACGGGCTCGTCGAAAAAGCACTCCCAGCCCACCTGAGGGGCCAACAACCCCACCAGACTGGCCAGGTAGGCCGATCCGGATCCCAAGGTAACCAAGGTGTTCATGTTGGGGGCCAGCCGCCGCGCCCCTCTCCAACCATCCAGGACAATGCCGCGAGCTGGGCCGACAAAAGTCAAGGTCGCCAAGCCCCAGTGCAGCCAGACATCATTCAGGAGGGGCAAGCCCAGACGGGCGAAGAGATCCAAGTGTCCGGCGGCAGAAATCAGCAGCAAAAAAGCGGCGGTGAGCGCTTGGCGAATGTGGTGTCGGGTCTGCTGTCGCTGCCGAGAGAGGGGATCCGCAGGCACATCCAAGGCTTCTTCCCACCCACCGGGAGGGGAAGAGGGATCTTGAGAGTGCTCCGCACCGCTGACGCGAACGGAACTCCCGCCGGAGAGGGCCTCACCCTCTGAACTGTAGCGGCTGGGAAACCCTGCCTCTGTCAAAATCTGGGCCAGGTGCTGCGGGTCGGGCCGGATCCCAGGGGCAAACTCCACAAGGGCCGACTCGGTAACCAGGTTAACGCTGGCCTTGACCACCCCCGGCTGTCTCAGCAGGGCCTGCTCAACGGTGCGAACGCAGCCGGCACAACTCATGCCCCCCACGTGGAGAATCAGGGATCCCGCCTGAGAAGGCGCTGTGGGCCCATTCTGGTCAGCTGGATCCCTTGGCCTGTCTGCCTTATGGGCCTTATGGGTCAGAGTGCTCCGCACCGCTGACGCGAATGCATCTGGGATGGCCATCTCTGTTCTCCCGTGGTTAACAGCCCCCTCGCCCTACTGGCCAGTTATGTAGCGGTAGGACAGGGCTCTACATCCCATTTTTTGCCAAACTCAATCGTAGGACTGGGATCCCGGCGACAAAGTGCTCCCCACCGCTAACGCAAACGGCAAGGGAACAGAAAGCAACAACTAGGCAGCGCGGGCAGGCGGGGACATAAAGCTGGGGGGAATGGACTCGGGAACATACCTTTGCAAAATATCCTCGATGGTCTGCATCGCTTCCGCATCCAACGACCAGCCCCAAAGGCCGGATATCGCTTCCAGATGATGGGGTTTGCGCGCCCCCCACAGTGCCACACTCACCCCTGGTTGATCCAGCAGCCAGCGCACCGCCAACTGAGCCAAGGTCTTGCCATAGCGATCCTGAGCAAACTGGCTCAATGCCTCTGCCGCCTTTAGGTACTGGGAGTAGCGCGGTTCAACAAACTTGGGGTCGATCCCGGCGCGCATGTCCCCTGGGGGGAAGGTGGTTTGCGGCGTCATCCGTCCGCTCAGCAGACCTCGGCAGAGGGGACTGTACACCAAAGTGTGAATGCCGTGCTCTCGACAGTAGGGCAAGACCTCTGCTTCAATCTGCCGCTCGAACAGGTTGTAGGGGGGCTGGGCGGTGTGCAGAGGAGCCACCTGGCGAAACCGATCCATCTGTTCGGGGGAAAAGTTGCTGACCCCAATGGCGCGGATCTTGCCCTGCTGCAGCAACTGCCCCAGAAACGCCGCCGTTTCTTCGATCGGTTCCAAGGGATCCGGCCAATGAATTTGGTAGAGATCGATCACATCTGTTTGCAAGCGGCGCAGAGAATCCTCCAGTTCTTGGGCCAAGCGAGGCAGGCTGGAGTTGCGCACCACTTTGTTGTTTGTCCACTCCAGTCCCGCTTTGGTGGCGAGAACCACCCGATCGCGGCAACCTGAGTCTTTGATCGCTTGCCCCAGCACTTCCTCCGAAACACCCAGTCCGTAGATGGGAGCGGTGTCGAAGGTGGTTATGCCCAAATCAATGGCTTTGCGAATCGTGGTGTAAGATTCCTGGCGGTCGGAAGGGCCCCACCAGCCGCCGCCCATCGCCCAAGTGCCCAGGCCCACCCGGCTCAACCTTAGCCCTGCATCTGCGAGGGTGACGAACTCCATGGCTGCTCCTGCTGAACCCCGATCCTCCCACTGTGGCCAGGGATCCTCTCCAAAAATCTAGCAGACATTGCTGACAGCAGCCGAGGTTGCGTGAACGACCCAAGCCTGTGACCGGGGTTGGAAGGAGAGGAGAGGCTTTTGACTCTGCTGTTGTAAGGAACTGAATCGATAGGATCCCATTCAAGAGCTGCAGCGTCTCTCAACCCAGAACTTTTGCGAGGAATGGCTCCATGAAGCCCACTTTTCTTGTCTCTACTGTCAGCTCCGTCGGTATGGCTCTCCTGTGGGGATCCCTTCTGGCTGGAAGGGCTGCCCAAGCGCAGGTGATCACCCCTCTTTTCCCCTCTGGAACTCCCATCCCCGTCGAACCCTTGCCCCCCAGCCCGGACATTCCCACCCTGCCCATTGTGCCGGATCCCCGGCCTGTGCCGGCAACCCCTGCTCCCCAGCGACCGCTGCCCAGGGGGAGTTTTGAGGAGATCAGCCGCTACTTCCGCGATCTCAACCGCGCCAAAAACCTGGCCCGCCAAGCTGCCGAGATTGCCAATGGGGGCCTACAACGCTATCGCGCCGAAGCTTCCATGCACGGGGCAGCCATCGACTCGCCGTTTGAAGAGTTTGAAGACGCCTGGATCTTCACCTTCCGGGGGGGAGAGCCCGGCTTCGTCCAGCCCAGCATTGAAACCCAGGTGCGGGTGGACAGGCGCACCTTTCAAACCACCATCCTCTACAACGGCCCCATCCGCTCTCTGCGCTAAGGGATCCCTGGCATAATCAAAAGGCAAAAGGGAAGGGATCCAGGCCATGACCAAGTTTGTCTTCGTCACCGGTGGAGTGGTCTCCAGCATCGGCAAAGGCATTGTAGCGGCCAGCTTGGGTCGCCTCCTCAAATCCCGCAACTACACGGTGTCGATTTTGAAGCTGGATCCCTACATCAATGTGGATCCCGGCACCATGAGTCCCTACCAGCATGGAGAAGTGTTCGTCACCGACGACGGCGCCGAGACGGACTTGGACTTGGGCCACTACGAGCGCTTCACCGACACCAACATGTCCAAGCTCAACAATGTTACCACCGGCGCCATCTACCAGGCGGTGATCCACAAAGAGCGGCGGGGGGATTATCAGGGCAGCACGGTGCAGGTGATCCCCCATGTTACCCAAGAGATTAAAGAGCGCATCCGGCGGGTGGCCCGCGAGACCAACCCCGACGTGGTGCTGGTGGAGGTGGGGGGCACGGTGGGAGATATCGAGTCTTTGCCCTTTTTGGAGGCCATCCGCCAATTTCGCAAGGATGTGGGCCGGGCCAACGTGGCCTATGTGCATGTTACCCTGGTGCCTTTGATCAAGGCGGCAGGGGAGATGAAAACCAAGCCCACCCAGCACTCGGTGAAGGAGCTGCGCTCTATTGGTATCCAGCCGGACGTGTTGGTGTGCCGCTGCGAGCAGCCCCTGCCCCGCAGCATCAAAGAGAAGATCTCCGAGTTTTGTGACGTGCCGGTAGAATGCGTCATCCAGGCGCAGGATGCCCCCAGCATCTACGACGTGCCTCTGGTGCTGGAGCAGGAGGGGTTGGCGCAGCGGGTTTTGGAGATCCTCAACTTGGATCCGCAGCAGCCAGATCTACGGGAGTGGGAGCTCCTGGTGCAGCGGCTGCACCACCCCCAAGAGCAGGTGGAGATTGCCATTGTCGGCAAATACGTGCGCCTTACGGATGCCTATCTTTCGGTGGCCGAGGCCCTGCGCCATGCCGGGTTGGCCCTCAATGCCGGCGTCACGCTGCGCTGGATCTCTTCTGAGGAAGTCGAGGAGCGGGGGCCGGAAGCCCTACTGGCTGGTGTGGATGGGGTAGTGGTGCCGGGGGGGTTTGGCAATCGCGGCATCGAGGGCAAGGTGGCTACCATCCGCTACGTGCGCGAGCAAGGCATTCCCTTTCTGGGCCTGTGTCTGGGCATGCAATGCGCGGTGATCGACTGGGGATGTCACATTGCCCACCTGGAGCGGGCCAACAGCTACGAGTTTGACCCCGATACCCCCCACCCGGTGATCAGCCTCTTGCCGGAGCAGAAAGATGTGGAAGATCTGGGAGGAACCCTGCGGCTGGGCCTCTATCCCTGTCGCATCATGCCCAATACCCTAGCGGCCAAGCTCTATGGCGAGACCATCATCTACGAGCGGCACCGCCATCGCTATGAGTTTAACAATGCCTACCGCAGCCTTTTTCTGGACTCTGGTTATATCATCAGCGGAGTCTCGCCGGATAACCGCTTGGTGGAGATTATCGAGCTGCCCAGCCACCCCTTTTTCATCGCCACCCAGTTCCATCCGGAGTTTCGCTCCCGCCCCAACCGCCCCCACCCCCTCTTTTTGGGGTTGATCGAAGCTGCCCTGCGCAGCCGCCCTCAGCCTCACCCCCTGCAGTTGCAGAAGATGGGCTAGTTGACAGATCCCTTGTCCAAAAGTGGGGGCACGCCTCTGGTCCTGGTTCTGCAGAGCTTTGCTGAACATAAACTGCTGCGGAATCCTGGGTTTCGCCTGTGGAGCAGCCGTGGCCTACTGCCTAAAACGAGGTCATCCAATCTGCCAAAATTTCCTGTCGGCGTGGATGACGCAGTTTGCGCATGGCTCGTGCTTGAATTTGTCGGACGCGCTCTCGAGACAGGCCGAAGAGCTGACCAATTTCGGAGAGAGTGTGCAGGTGGCCATCTTTCAGCCCATAGCGGAGCTTGAGGATTTCTTGCTCTCGGGGGCTGAGCTGCTCCAGCATTTCTTCCAGTTGGGCAGACAGCAGGTGCAAGTCCATTTGCGATTCGGGAGTGGGGCCGTTGGCGGCCTCGATAAGCTGCATCAGCTCCGTATCTTCCTCTTTGCCGACCGGAGTATGCAGCGAAAGAGTTTGGCGACCGGCTTCCAAGAGGGTTAAGAGAGCGTCCAGCTTGTCGGGGGAAATCTCCAGAGCTTTGGCAATCTCTGCTTGGGTGGGGCGACGGTTTAGGGCTTCGGTCAGCTCCCGCCGGATCCGCTTCACCTGGTTGAGCTTTTCTACCATATGCACCGGGATCCGCACCAGGCGCCCCTGATTGGCAACGGCGCGGGTGATCCCTTGGCGAATCCACCAGTAGGCGTAGGTGGAAAACTTGTAGCCGCGTTCGTACTCAAATTTTTCTGCGGCTCGGATCAGGCCAATGGTGCCTTCTTGAATCAGATCCAGAAACGGCACACCGCGATTTAAGTACTTTTTGGCAATCGAGACCACCAGGCGCAGGTTGGCCCTAACCAATTCCCGTTTCGCCCGTTCCCCGGCGGCTCCCCCCTCTGCAATCAGCCGTCCCAATTTCACTTCCTGCTCGGCACTGAGGAGTGGGTAGCGAGCCATTTCCCGCAAAAATATGCCCACCGAGTCCTCCGAAAGCGAGGCTTGGGTCGCTCGGTTGCCGGGTTTGCTGAGCCGTACCTCAACCCGTTTCGGTGGGGGGGGACAATTCTGAACAGCTACATCCATCCCATTCGGTTAAGACTTCATACAAACTCACATCCACAAGCGGATGTTGGAAACTTTGCTTGGATACAGGACAGAACCGGTTGACCCTTCAGCAAACCCAGCTCCCTGCAGACACAGGGCAGAGATCTCGCCGGATTTCAAGAGGCTACTCGGTTTCTCTTCTCAGAAGGTTCAGAATTTAGCTTTTGCTAAGGTGGGGCGCAGGCCAAGCACCCCCGTGATGGTAACGGTCAGCATCCGGTAGGATTGTTAAAGTGACTACAGAGTTGACCTTGTTTTGCAGTGCACCATGCCACGCCAACGGAAGAAATCGGATTTGCCCAGCAAGATTTGTCTCACCTGTCAGCGACCCTTCACCTGGCGCAAAAAGTGGGCCGACTGTTGGTCGGAGGTGAAATACTGTTCTGAGCGATGTCGCAATCATCGCCCCAAGGGATCCCTGCCTGCTTCCCGGCAAGACGGTTGGGACGGATAATGTTGTCTCAGGATCAGGACATAAGGGTTTGGATCTGTCGGGGTTGGTGATGCGGTTTCTCAAGTGGCTGTTGCACAATCCCCACGAGACGGAAGAGGAGGATCCTTTTTTGCGGGCCATTGCCCGCATCGAAAGCCTGATCTCGAAGCTGCTTTCAATTTTGATGATCGGGCTAATCACAGTAGCAGTGGTGGACTTGGCCCGGTTCTTGGTGGCAGATTTGTTGACCGAGCCAACTGGGTTTTTCTCCACCACTTTAATCGAGATCTTCGGCCTCTTTTTAAATATTTTGATTGCGCTGGAAATTCTAGAGAACATCACCGCCTACTTGCAAAAGCAAGTGGTACAGGTGGAGTTGGTAATCGTCACCTCTTTGATTGCGGTGGCCCGCAAGATCATCATTTTTGATTTCGAGAAGCTGGGGGGGTTGGAGCTCATTGGCTTGGGGGCAGCAACGTTGGCCCTCTCGGTGAGTTATTGGCTGGTGCGGCGAGCCAAGCCTCCATCCAAGTCCGGGGAAGATTAAGCTTGGACAGAATCCTGGTACGATGGGGATGGAGCTTTCCTGCAAGAATTGTGCGTGCGCGATCTAAGTTGGCCAGCCTGGTGAAGTTAGCTGTGCTGATGGTGGTGCTTTGGGTGGGGTTGAGTGCTCTCCCTGTTTTGGCCCGCCCGCATTCTTCTCGCGATTTGCTCCTGGCACAACACTTGGGCAAACCCGTGAAAACCTACAACAATCCCCCCCCGATGGTGATCGACCCGGCCAAGTCCTACACGGCCACGATGGAGACCACCGCCGGCACAATGGTTCTGGAGCTGTTCCCGCAAGAAGCTCCCCTCGCCGTCAACAATTTCGTCTTTTTGGCCAACGACCACTTCTACGATGGCGTCATCTTTCACCGCGTGATTCGGGGCTTCATGATCCAGGGCGGGGATCCCACGGGCACGGGGCGGGGTGGGCCGGGGTACCGCTTTCCCGATGAGCCGGTGCAACGTCCCTACAGCCGTGGCACTTTGGCGATGGCCAATGCTGGCCCCAACACCAACGGCAGCCAGTTTTTTATCATGCACGCCGACTATCCGCTGCCGCCCAACTACACGATCTTCGGGCAATTGATCGAGGGAGAGGATGTGTTGGATAAAATTGCAACGGCTCCCACCGGCCCCCAGGATCGCCCGCTGAAACCGGTGGAGATCAAGTCGGTTCGCATCTTGGAATCCAATTAGGTTGGGCCAATCGGGTGGAACAGTTTGGTTAAATTAACTTGGCCTCTGGCCCCATTTTTGCAACTTGCCCCCAGGGGGACTCAGGTATGGAGTTCGCTAGGCCCCGGCGAATGTCCCCCCGCATTCTGGTTCTGGATTTTGATGGTGTGCTCTGCGATGGGCGGGCGGAGTATTTTGCTTCCTCCTGCCGCGTTTGTGCTCAGGTGTGGGGCCTGGCTCCTGCTCAGCTAGAGCCGCTGCGTCCTGCTTTTGACCGTCTGCGCCCGCTGATCGAGACCGGCTGGGAGATGCCTCTGTTGTTGTGGGGGCTACAGGAAGGGATCCGGGAGGAAGACTTGCGCCAAGACTGGCCCAGCTGGCGGCAGCGGTTGTTGCAGCAGGTGGGGGTCTCCGAGCTAGGTTTGGCCCAAGTGCTGGATGGCGTGCGGGATCGCTGGATTGCAGAGGATCTGCAGGGGTGGCTGGGGCTGCACCGGTTTTATCCGGGGGTGGCGGCTTGGCTACGCCAGGTTCAGGCTGCAGGGGAGCCGCGCTTGGCCATCCTCAGCACCAAAGAGGGACGGTTCATCCAGCAGCTCTTGGGCCGAGCAGGGATCCAACTGCCACGCCACCGCATTCTGGGCAAGGAGGTGCGCGCCCCCAAGGCCACCACTTTACAGCGGCTACTGGCTGCCGCCCAACTGCCGGCTGAGGAGCTGTGGTTTGTGGAGGATCGCCTGCAAACGCTGCGCCAGGTGCAGAGGGTGCCGGAGCTGGAGCAGGTTCTCTTGTTTTTGGCCGACTGGGGCTACAACCTACCAGAGGAAAGGGAAGAGGCCGCTCGGGATCCCCGTCTCCATTTGCTCAGCCTGGAACAGCTTTGCCAGCCCTTTGACCGTTGGATTGCCTCTTCTCCCCCGCCGCGCTTTTCTATCAGTCCCGCCAGCTCGGAAGACTTGAGCCAGGCTCGGCCCACCCCTGGCCGGAAACGCCCGGAAGCCGGTTTGGCCTCTCTGGTGCTGACCTTGGTGGAGCTGTTGCGGCAGTTGATGGAGGCGCAGGTGGTGCGGCAAATGGAGGCCGAGCGCCTTTCTGCAGAGCAGATTGAGCGGGCCGGCAGCAGCCTACAAGCCTTGCGGGAGCAAATTCGACAAATCTGCAGCCTGTTGGAGATCGACCCAGCGGATTTGAACCTGGAGCTCGGAGATCTGGGCACCCTCCTGCCCCGCCAGGGGGACTACTACCCCGGACAACCCCACCGCGAGGGATCCGTGCTGGAACTGTTGGATCGGCTGATCCACACCGGCATCGTCATCGATGGGGAGATCGACCTGGGGCTGGCGGACTTGGATCTGATCCACGCCCGCCTGAAGCTGGTGCTCACCTCCAGCGCCAAGCTCTACTGAGCCCGTGGATTGAGAGTGCTGATGGAGACGATTGGGAGAAGAGATGCCGGAAGCGGAAAGAGAGACCGGAAATCGCGGTATGCTGGCTGTGGATCCCCTTCATCTGTCTTCATGTCTTCCCCTATGGATGTCTTTGCCCCAACCGGAAACCTGTATGCCGGTGCCATTTGGCCAGAAGTGGTGGTTACCCTCACCCTCTTGCTCGTCTTGGTGGTGGATTTGGTCGGTGGTTCGGCGGCGCGCAAAAGTCTTCCAGCCCTCTCCATCTTTGGCTTGATCGGGGCCTTGGTGACCTTGGTGTTGCAGTGGCAGCAGCCCCAGTTGGAGAGCTTCTTGGGCAGCTTTGCAGCGGATCCCGTCAGCATTCTCTTCCGTGGCCTGGTGGTGGGGACGGCGGTACTGACCGTGATGATGGCGGAGCGCTACATCTCTCAGTCCGGAGCGCCCACAGGCGAGTTTTATGTGTTGCTGCTCACGGCCACCTTGGGGGGCATGTTCCTCTCCGGGGCGACGGACTTGATCCTGGTGTTTGTATCTCTGGAAACCCTGGGCATTGCCAGCTACCTGATGGCCGGCTACACCAAGCGGGATCCGCGTTCTTCCGAGGCAGCCCTGAAATATCTCTTGATCGGGGCCAGCAGCACGGCCATTTTCCTCTACGGTATGTCGCTGCTCTACGGCCTTTCGGGTGGGCAAACGAAGCTGGAAGCCATTGCCTCCTCTATGGGGGATGCCGGCTTAGCAGGGATCATCGCTTTGGTCCTCTGCATTGGTGGTATCGGGTTTAAGTTGGCGGCAGTGCCCTTTCACCAGTGGACTCCTGATGTCTACGAGGGATCCCCAACGCCGGTGGTGGCCTTTTTGTCGGTGGGATCCAAAGCGGCAGGCTTTGCCTTGGCGGTGCGCTTTCTGGCCACCGTGTTTCCGGCCATGACGGAAGAGTGGCGGGCGGTGCTCTCGGTGCTGGCCATTTTGACCATGGTGCTGGGGAATGTGGTGGCCATTGCCCAAACCCGCCTCAAACGGCTACTGGCCTATTCCTCGATTGGGCAAGCGGGCTTCGTCATGATTGGTCTGGTGGTGGGCACAGAAGCAGGCTACGCCAGCTTGATCTTCTATCTGCTGGTCTACCTGGTCATGAACCTGGGGGCCTTCTTGTGCATTACCCTGTTCAGCCTGAAAACCGGTACCGACGAAATTAACGAGTACAGCGGCCTTTACCAGAAGGATCCCTTCCTCACCCTGTGCTTGAGCATTTGTTTGCTTTCGTTGGGTGGGTTGCCGCCTCTGGCGGGCTTCTTCGGCAAGTTGTACCTGTTCTGGGCCGGTTGGCAGGCGGGGGCCTATACCCTGGTGTTGGTGGGGTTGGTCACCAGTGTTATCTCCATTTACTACTACGTGCGGGTGGTGAAAACGATTGTGGTGAAAGAGCCGCAAGAGATGTCGGTTTCGGTGCAAAATTACCCCGAGACCAACTGGCAGGCAGAAGGTATGCCTGCTCTGCGGGTCGGTATGGTGTTGACTCTGGTGGCCACCATCTTTGCCGGGATTCTCTCCAACCCCTTGTTTACCTTGTCCATCCAGGCGGTGGAGCAAAGCCCGTTCTTAGGGTTCCCGACAGCACAAGCGCCCATTCCAGAGTCGGCGAGTCTTCAGGTGGCAGTCGATGGATCTTTGGGTTCATTGACTCAGCCCAGCCAAGGGTAGTCTGTAGTTTTTCAGGGATCCACCAAGCTGACCACAATGCGTCGGTTTTGCTTGCCTTTGCTTTCGATCTTGCTCACCACCAACTTGCCAATTTCTCCTGTCGCCCGTACATGAGTGCCGCCGCAGGGTTGCAAGTCCACATTCTCAATTTCCAGCAAGCGCACTTGCCCCTGTCCGGTGGGGGGCTTGACCGACATGGTGCGCACCAGGCTGGGATTGGCTTTTAGTTCTTCATCGCTAACCCAGCGGGGGTTCACGGCGTGGTTACCTTGTACCAAAGCATTGAGACGCACCCGTCAGGGTTTCTTTGTCGGGTTTTTCTCCAGGGATGTTAAAGTCCAATCGGCTTTTGCTTTCACCCACCTGACCCCCCGTAACGCCACCTTCTACCACTGCACAGAGCAGGTGTAGAGCCGTATGCATGCGCATGTGCCGATAGCGACGTTCCCAGTCGATGCTGGCGCTGACTGACTCCCCCAGACTGAGGGGTGGGGATCCCTCTGCCGGGATGTGGAGGATGCCCGTTTCCCCCTTTTGGGTATCGACAATCGGGATGACACGACCGTCCGATGTAATCAGGAATCCCGTATCGCCGGGTTGTCCACCGCCGGTGGGATAGAATACCGTCCGATCCAACTGGATCCCGTTATCCACAAGGGCAATTACCCGAGCCTGGCAGGTGGTGAGATAGGCCTCCGCCCGAAACAGTTCTTCCGTCATGAGTCATACAGTTGTGCTGTTGCAAACTGCCCTTCACCGTAGCCTATCCGGATCCCTGGGCTAAGTCAGGGCTTGCCGGGCCTTGGCGGAGATCCACTCGCTGATGAACACAGAAACGAAGATCACAAGCAGGATCATGCTCACCTGATTCCAGCGCAGGGTGTTGATGGAAGCATCTAGCTGTAGGCCAATTCCACCGGCACCGACCAATCCAACCACCGTAGACTCTCGCAAATTGATATCCCAACGGTAAATTGTTACCCCGAGGATGTTGGTGATCACCTGCGGCCAAATGGCATAGCTCAGTACCTGGGCACCGCTAGCCCCCGTGGAACGGATCGCTTCTACTGGTTCTTCGTTAATCTCTTCGATGCCTTCATAGATCAGCTTGCCCATAAATCCGACAGAGCGTAGGGCAATGGCTAAGGTTCCGGACAAGACCCCTGGCCCAAGAACAACCACCAGGATCAAAGCCCAAATCAGGGAGTTAACCGAACGGGTGCCGACGATGATGAACAGGGCGATGTAGCGCACCAGCAAATTGGGAGTGGTGTTGCGGGCTGCCAAAAAGGCCACCGGCACCGAAATCACAAAGGAAAGGGCCGTACCCAATGTGGCAATGGTGAGGGTATCCCAAAGGGGGCGCCAAAGCTGTGACATGTAGTCCCAACGGGGCGGTACCCCCCGCGAGAGCATTTCTCTTCCCTGGCGCGGTGCATCCAGCACAAAGCCCCAGGTGGTACGGTCTGCAATGAACTTAGCGCAGGCAAACATCAGTAACAGCAGAGCCAACCAGAAGGCATACTCAAGCAAAGTTTGCTTTTGATTGCGCCACTGCCAGGTCTTGATCCCACTGCTTTCCAGAACAGGCATTATTGCACCCTCTTGCGAATCCAACCAGAACTCAATTCCACCACCATCACCAGAGCGATAATCACAAGGATGATGGCAGAGGCCGTGTCATAGTCGTAGCGACGTAAGGAGGTGTTCAGGGTAGAGCCAATCCCACCGGCACCGACAATCCCCAGAATGGCCGCCTCCCGAATGTTGATGTCGAAACGATACAGAGTCAAGCCGATCATGCGGGGCAACACCTGCGGCACCACCGCGTAGCTGACCATTTGGAGCCAAGAAGCCCCCGTGGAGCGAATCGCCTCCACCTGTACTGCATCAATTTCTTCGATGTCTTCTGCCAAAAGCTTGCTGAAAAAACCCAAACTCCCAAAGATGAGGGTGAGCACTCCAGCAAAAGGCCCAAAGCCAAACATGACCACAAACAAAATGGCGATGATCACCTCTTGGAAGGTGCGCGACAGGGCAATCAGGCCACGACAAACCAGGTAGACCGGCATTGGCACCAAGTTGCGTGCGGCCCCAAACCCCACCGGAACCGCGACAATAAATCCTGCCACGGTGGAAATGGCGGCCATGGTCACACTTTCCAGCATCCCGGTGAAAATCAAGTTGCCGCGGGTGGTGAAATCGGGATGCAAAAAGGCCAACAAGAGACGGCCACTACGCTGCATACCGCGGGCTACCCGGGCTGGATCGAAATTGAGAGTAGAAAGCGCAAAGATCAGGTAAATGACCGCCCCAAGAATCAGTCCCCAGCGAACCCAAGGATTTTTAATCAAAGGTGGTGGCGACCATTGGCGCCCGCTCAGTGTCGTTGCCTGTGCCATGGGTGTGCTCCGCACTACTGACTTCTATTGACTTCTACTGACTTCTGCAAGGGATCCCTTAGTGGGTGGCTACTCCAGCCGAGACGGCTTCGTTTTTCTTCGGAGTCTTGGGCTGGGCCAGAAGCATTCCAATCTTCTTCGCCGTAGATTTCGTTTAAGACGCTGGGGGTGAGGCGATTGGGGGGGCCATCATACACCACTTCCCCAAACCGCAAACCGACGATCCGCTGGGCAAACATTTGCGCTAGAGGCACATCGTGAATGCTGATGATCACCGATAGGCCCCGCTCTGAAGCCAGCTCGTTGATCAGGCGCATAATTTGGCGGGAGGTTTTCGGGTCCAAACTGGCGGTCGGTTCATCCACCAATAGCAGCTCTGGGTTTTGCAGGAGAGCCCGGGCGATTCCCACCCGTTGCCGTTGCCCCCCAGACAAAGCATCTGCCCGCTTATCAGGAAAGTCCGACAATCCCACTCGATCCAGTAAGCGGAAGGCTTCGTCGATGGTGGCTTGGGGAAACTTGCGGAACCAGCTTTGCCAAAAATTGACGTAGCCCAACTGACCCGCAAGAACATTTTCCATCACGGTCAGGCGCTCCACGAGGGCATATTCCTGAAAGATCATGCCGATTTTGCGTCGTGCTTGCCGCAACTCCCGGGTGTTCAAGCGAGTGAGGTCGATTCCATTGAGCCAAATGCTGCCACTGGTCGGCTCCACCAAGCGGTTGATGCAACGGAGCAGCGTACTTTTCCCAGCACCCGAAGGACCAATCAAGGCCATCACCTGCCCATCGGGAACTTCTAAGGTCACCCCTTTCAGGGCCATATCGCCTGTGGGGTAACGTTTGCTGAGGGAGTCGATACGTAGCATCTTGATAACCTACTTGAAGTGGACATTTGCAATTGCGGGCCTTCTAGAACCAGATGTTTGCAATCTTGAGAGAATTTTGAAATCAGAAGGGATCCCCTATGGCTTGCCCTGAACAAGGGATCCCGATTCTGTTCAGCCCACCTATTGGGGAGGGGCATTTTCTTGAATCAGCCGGATCACTTCCCAATCTTCCTTGTAGGTGATGGGAGCAAAGGAAGCTCGGTCAAAGGCTTCTGCCAACTTAGTGCCTGCAAAGTCAAAGGTATAGAAGGCCTCGCGGATTTTCTCCTGCAGCTGTGGATCCAAATTGTGAGCATAGCCAAATGGGCCGCTGGGGAAAGTAGCCGATTTGTAGAGGGTACGAAACTGATCGCACTGCACTTGTCCGGCGATGCACATGCGGTTGAGCACATCGTTGGCAATGGGGGCCGCATCGTAGTCTCCGTTGAACACACCCAAAATGGAGTTTTCGTGCCCCCCAGAGAAATTGGCTTCGTAGTCCACACCGTCCTTAAAGCCAGTTTCCGCCTCGATCAAAATACGGGCGCTGATGTAGCCGGAATTGGAGGAGGGCTGGGTGAAAGCAATGCGGCGGCCTTTGATGTCTTCTAGTTTTTCCAAGCCACTATCGATGCGAGTGATCACTTCCATTTCGTAGCCAAAGCTACCATCTTCCTTGGCAAAAACGGCGAAAGGCACAAAGCCTGCTTGGTTCACAGCGCGGGGGGTACAGCCGGTGCAGGTGCCCATGATGTGTAAACGTCCGGCCCGCATTGCCTCGGTTTGGGCGGCCTCGGAATCAACTGGCACAAATTGCACATCTTTACCGGTCACTTGCTTGAGGTAGTCGGTAAATTCCTGCCAGGTTTCTGAATAAACGGCGGGATCCTCGGAAGAAGTGTAGGAGATGAGCAAAGTGTCAGGATTGACAATTTGAGCGGGATCCGTCGGAGTATCCGCCACCAGATCCCCATCGGCATCACAATAGCGCTCATCCATGCCTGCCGGACGAGGGCAAGATTGAGCTTGAGCAGATTGATAACCCACTAGCACAGCAACCAAACCAGCCAGGGCAAGGCTTTTGGATAACAGACGAGCCACAGAGCAAAACGCCAACATTGCAAAAATCTCCGAATGCAAGATGAAGCAAACCGTTATCAGCTAAAAAACACAAAAGTGGGCGAGAAGATCCAGCTAATCAAGAGACTTGATGTGAATTCATAAGCTACAGAACCCAAAGAAGATCTGCAAAACTCACGTCGCCTAACGAAACTTAATAATATAGTAGCGCTGTTTGACCCCTGTAGAGTTAAGACAGGTTTAATAGGAAGTTAAGAGTGGGTTATCACATACTCGTCGAGATGGGGTATGGACGGAACCAGCCAGTGCGATTTCTCTAGATTCAGCTCTAGATTCAGAACTATGTAAATCAGGGATCCTCTCTGGGCAGGGGATCCCTGAGGACTGCCTAAAGCGTATATTCCACGCCCTCTTCTTCCTGAATGCGACGGATGATCTCCCAGTTTTCTTGATAAGTAATCGGTGCAAAAGCTACCCGGTCAAAAGCTTGTCGCATGGCTGTGCCCTCAAACTCAAAAGTAAAGAAGGCTTCTCGGATCCTTTCTGCCAGCTCAGGGTGGAGATTGTGGGCATGGCCGAAAGAGCCGCTGGGGAAGGTCTCCGATTTGTAGAGGCTGCGGAACTGGCTACAATCCACTTGCTCGTTGAGGCACATGCGATTAAGCACATCGTTGGCAATGGGGGCGGCATCGTAGTCTCCGTTGAACACACCCAAAATGGAGTTTTGGTGGCTGCCAGAAAACTCGGCGATGTAGTCTCCTGCCTCATCATCCAAGCCTGTCTCTTGTTTGATCAAAATGCGAGCACTGATATAACCGGAGTTGGAGGAAGGATGGGTAAAAGCTACACGACGACCGGCAATATCATCGAGGGCTTGAATATCGCTATTCACATGAGTGATCACTTCCATCTCGTAGCCGATGGATCCATCTTCTTGTTGGAAAATGGCAAAGGGCACAAAGCCGGCAACATTCACGGCTACAGGAGTACAGCCTGTGCAGGTACCCATAATGTGTAGACGTCCAGCGCGCATTGCCTCGTACTGAGCAGCCTGAGAATCGGCAGGGACAAATTGCACCCGTCTACCGGTGACTTCCTCTAAGTGAGCGGTGAATTCAGCCCAGGTATTGGCATAGACAGCTGGCTCTTCTGAGGAGGTATAAGACACCAACAGCACTTCCGGATCTACCCACTCCGAGGGATCCTCCGGCAAATCGGCAACCAGATCCCCCACCCGATCACAGTAGCGGGCATCCATTTGAGGAGGGCGGGGACAGTCTAGACGAGCCTGAGAAAGGCTGCTGCCCAACCCCAAGGTGACAGCTCCCGCCAATCCAGCTCCCATCACCAGCTTTCCCAACGGGATCCGAGTTCCAAAAGAAGATAGTGTCATCATGAATAAAAGCTCCCAACTATGGCAATCAACAAGAGCATCTGACGAACCCAGAAGAGGTAAAAATTCCTCCTCTAGGCCCTAGAAGTCTTGCCTGAAAAGCAAAAACCATCTCAAATTCATTGAGATGGTTCATTCATTTGTATTTATGTCATATTACAGTTAATAAATTTTTAAGAAGAGTCTAGGATCTCGTTAAGGTTGCTCCATTAGCGCCCGCCAATCACAGCGATGTAGTTGGTCACCCATTCGTAGTAGGGCACACAATCCATCCGGCCATCCCCACAATCGGCCACCGGCGTCTTCCAGAAGGAGATGCGCTCAAAATTGTCGATGCCATTGGTTTGGCAACCTTCCGGCCCCAGCAGCTCACTGGCCTGACAAGCGGCTGGCACCACCGGCACCGACCCAAACCAAGCCGCCAGATCCCCTTGCACCTTCGGGTTCAAGGAATGTTCCATCCACAGGTAGGCACAGTTGGGGTGTTTGGCGGTAGCGCTGAGCATGGTGGTATCAGACCAGCCGGTGGCTCCCTCTTCCGGTACCACGCTGGCGATGGGCTGTTCCTCGTACTGCAACAGGTTCACCTGGAAGGGCCAAGAGCCGGAGGCCACCACTCCTTCGTTGACAAAATCATCCACCTGCACCGCCGCATCGTGCCAGTAGCGTCCAATCAGTTGCCGCTGCTGTCGCAACAGATCTAGGGCGGCATCAAACTGTTCACGGGTTAGCTCATAGGGATCCGTGATGCCCAATTCTGGGCGGTGGGCTTTCAGGTAGAGGGCGGCATCGGCAATGTAGATGGGGCCATCGTAGGCTTGGATGCGGCCTTTGTTGGATTTGCCATCTGCCAAGGTTTTCTCTTCAAACACCACATCCCAACTGGTGGGGGGTTCCGGAAAGACTTGTGTGTTGTACATCAACACATTGGATCCCCATTGGTAGGGCACGCCGTAATGCTTGCCATCCACAGTATGCCAGGGAGCATCCTGCAGGCGCGGGTCGATGGTCTCCCAACTGGGGATCAGGCGGGGGTTAATCTGCTGTACCCGTTCCCCTTTGATCAGGCGTAGGGTGGCATCGCCGGAGGCCGTCACCAGATCAAAGCCGCCCTCATTCATCAGGGCTACCATCTCATCGGAGGTTGCCGCCACCTTAACGCTGACTTGGCAGCCGGTTTCTTTCTCAAAGCCGGTCACCCAGTCATAGGCGGGATCCGTTTCCCCCCGTTCGATATAGCCTGCCCAAGCCACAATCGAGACCGCCCCTTCTGGACGACCCAAGCGATACAGGGGCCCACGGGCAGCATGAGCGGAATGGGGGGTCAGCAGCAACGTGAGCAAGGCCAAGCCCAATAAGAGCAGAAGAGTTAGCCAGAGGCGAAACAGAATAGACCCCAGCTTCTTGGCCTGTAGGGGAATGAAGGGGTTCAGGTTGGCCATCACAGGCTTCTCCCAGGCAACAACTGCGCTGGCATCAAGGGTAGATCATTCCTCGAAGAGATCCCGCTACATTGAAAACAATCTCGACAACTCTCTATTCGACTCCACAGTTCTGGATCCCCCTCAATGGTTTCACTGTTGCCCAAGGATGGGATTCCGTCTCGCTCAAGCGACCAGCAGGGCGGGGTCAAAGCAATGGCACCGCAGGGAATCAAATGCCCTCTAGGCTGACGTTGAGAAAGCGGGCGATCTCGGCTGCCTGGTTTTCGATCTCCGTCAGGGGGGGAGGCTGGCCCACTCCGGTGAGGGGGATGTCGCCACGTCCTTTCACCCGCAAGTAGATGGCTCGGCGGGGGTTAAGCCCCTCTCTCAGCTCCACCCGTAAGCTTTGCACATCGGCAAAGTCATACTCCAGGCGGACTTCACGGTTTTTGCCCGGAAAGCCCTGGCGCACCAGCGTTATCTTTTGCGTGCGCCGGTCGAACTCGTTGTAGCCGCCTCCCAAGTTCCAATACAAACTCAGCCACTGGTATAGCCCCGCCAGGGATCCGAGCACCCCGTAAAAGAGCATGGCAATGCCCTGGGGAATAAACACCAGGCTGGCGGGATCGGAAAAGGGGAGCAAATTGCGGTGGAGATAGCTGGAAAGGCCGGCCAAGGTAAAGCCCAGCCCTCCCCCCGTCAGCGCCACCGCCCAAAAGTACACGCTGGGCCGCCGCGACCCAATCACGGTGTAGCGCAGCAGATCGGCAGAACGGATTTCAGGAACAATGGCGGACACAGTTGGGATCCCTGCAGGTTTTCCAAGGCTGGCTTCCCCCATTCTATAGGCTATGGGCGGCAAGGGTTTTCCCCAGCAGAGGGGCGCTCAGGGGACTGGCAAGAGCTAGAGCCGCCTGGGGAATGGGGGCGGAAGTCCTCTGCGCTGTACAGCCCCTCTCCCGAAGGGAGTTAGGGATAGTTTTTATTGTTATGGCTCCTTTTGCTCCCTGTAAGAGCCGTAGCAGGGATCCCTGCTGGGGTTCTGAGGCGTTCTATCTGCTGACAGAGCCCAACAGCATACGCCAATGGGATCCCTCTCACCTCAGGGTTGGGTTTGGCGTGGGGTAACGATCCTGCCCTCCCCTGGGGCAACTTCCGAGGAACGGGGGCGGGCCGGCGCAGAGGGCTCATCAACGGCATTCGAGGGAGAGGCAGGGTTGGGATCCGGCTCGGGAGAAGCCGTCTGCTCCGGTTCTGCGGCAGGGGGAGAAGGCTGAGGCTCAGGGGTTGGGTCTGGCAAGGCTGGCGGCTGGGGTATGGCGTCTTGGGCCGTTCGTTCCCCAAAAGCCGACAGGGCGATGGCGGCTTCCCCGCGGCTGACCGGCTCGAAGGGGTTGAAGGTGCGGATAGGGCCAAAGGTGCGCAGCACGGTGGAGGCATTCTCTAGGCTGCGATCGGCTACCAGAGCAGGAATGGCTTCAGGAGGAATTTGCGCCGCATCGGTGAACCCCCAGCGCTCCTCCAGCTCCGCTCGGGATCCCTTGATCTGGCCGGGAGGTAAGTCCAGAGGCACCTTCATGCGGATCAACTCCGCCCGCGACAGCAGGCTGTTGGGGCGAAACTCTCGATTGGCATCTCCGGCAATTATGCCGGCAGCTCCCAGGGCTTGAATGTAGCGAAAGTTGGGATCCTCTTCCGGCACATCCAAAAAGAGGGGGCGTTCCGAGGGGGATCCCAGGCGGATTTGCCGGCTGGGCTCATCGGCGTGGATGGCGTTGTTGGCCAACACCAGCCAACGGGCAAATTCTCCGCGACGAACGCTGCGCTGCGGCTGAAATTCGCTGCTGGAGATATCGGCAAAAACTCCCAACCGATCTAGGTATCCCACCGAACGGGCCACCAGAGATCCGGGCTCCAAGTCTGTAAAGCGGCTGCTGTCCTGGCTGGGCAGAGGTGAAGAGGGGGCGGGAGCAGTGGGGATCGAGATAGAGGGTGGGATGGATCCCGGCGAAGGTTGAGGCGAGGGAGATGCCGGCAGCTCAGATTGGGCTGTGGGCGGGCCCACTGGGCGTACAGCGCGCTCTAGCTGTTCTCCCCACTCGGTTCCCTGACAGGCCGACAACAGCCAGAGCAGCGGAATAAGGCTGCCGAGCTTGAGCCAGGGGCCAGGCCGCATAGGTTTAGACTGATGATGCACCGCTCCACCTTTCTCTATTGAGCCCATTTGCGGCTAAACTCCTCCAGCACATCCAGCAGGTTAAGCAGGCTTTGCATCGGCAGGAGATCGGCCAGGGGCAATTCTTTGCGCCCACCCCCCACTTTCACCGGGATCCCTTGCAAGATCTCTGTGACGGCGTCCTCATCCACCTTGCCTGCCATCACCTGGGGTGCCAGTCGCTCCGCCAAAAGGGTATGCAGGTGGGCATCGCGCAGGTAAAGATGCCAGCGGGCCACATCGATGTAAACTTCTTTACCAATGGCAGCGGCCAATTGCTCAATTTCTGGGTTGCTGGGCACTTTGGCCATCCCTCAGCTCCGTTGGTGGTTGCGTCTGCCCTTGCTCAATCATAGCCTGAACCCAAGGGATCCTCAGGGAGAGCTGGCAGCCGAGCGGTCGGGTAGAGGTAGGGCGAAGTTCTCTTGCAGCTGCCGCAGCATCAACAGGTGTTCCAGAGCTAGGCGATCCCGTTCTGTCCGCAACTGGCTCAGTTGGGCCTGAATTTGGCGGATATCGGCCTCGTCGGAGTCCCAGGTTTGCAAGAGGCGGTAGAGGCGCTCTTGTTGGTCGGCAATTTGCCGGTTTAGGCGGGCTAGACGGCGGCTGAACTCCACATCCATTTCCTCTGCCAGCTCGGGATCCGGCAGCAGGGCCAAGCGATCCCAATGGATGCCCAGGTCGGCCAAGCTTGGCGGGGGCGGATCCAACTCCTTGAGAAGGGGGAAGTCCGGAAAGGGCGATAGCTCCGTCTTGGGAGGGGCCCATTGGTTTTGATCGGGGGCAGGGGTGAGACGGGATCCGGGTGAAGGCAGGTTTGTGGGCTGGGGGGCAGGCTCCTGTCCACTGGGAGAGGAGTGCAACTGCTTCGGACTCCGTCCCGCCGGCGCGAACGGCGCTGCCAGATGGCTACTGCTGGGATCTGCCTGGGCCGACAGGGATCCCAGACTGCATAGCCAAAGGCAGACTCCTAGCCCACAAGCCCAGCGAACTGCTTTTTCCACCCTGCGCTCCTCAGTCTTTCTCAAGCCTGCTCAGGTCATTCCCAGCCCACCAAGGACTCCGTCCCGTTGATGCGAACGGCTCCGGTCCCGTTGGCGGGGCGAGATCCACGGTTGGGGATTGTCTCAAACAAAATCGAGTAGGCATCTTGCTTTTGCCCCGGCTCGAAAAGATAGCGTTGGGCAACACGAGCAGAGGCAGGCACGATGGCCACGCGCACCGGCGGATCTTCCAGCGATACCAAAGGCTGGGGATGAGACCAACGCCATCCCACCCAGCCCGCCCCTGCCAAGGCCACTACAGCCGCTGCCACCCGTCCCCAAGGGGTGCCCTTACGTTGCCGCCAGCCCAGGTCGAGCATTGGCCGCCGATCCAGCTCAGCGAACACACGGCTGATCAACAGCTCCGTCTGGGTGGAGTTCAAGGTTGGGGCCTTGAGATTGGCCAAACCGGCCTGCAGAGCTGCCAGTTGGCTGTACAGTTGCCGCGCCTGAGGATCGCTGGCCAGCCAATCTTCCACCTGCCGCGCCTCTTGAGACGACAATTCCCCATCCAAGTAGGCGCTCAACTGTTCAAAGCGCTCATCCACCACCGGCAGCTCTTGCTGGGGATCCCTGGGGTCGGGGTTGGGGTTGCCGCGAACCATGGTCATTCACCATTAAGGTAGGGTTTTAGGGTGGATTGTAGGCGGGCGCGGGCGCGCGCAATGCGAGACTTAACAGTGCCCAAAGACACCCCTGTGATCTCGGCAATTTCCTCATAAGCCATTCCCTGAATTTCCCGCAGCAGGATTGTCTGGCGAAAGGCCTGCGGCAGGTCGCGGACGGCTTGGTGCAATCGCTCGTAGAACTCGCAGGTGGCGAGGTGCTCATGGGGACTGGGGCTCTCGCTGGGCAGCTCCCACTCCATCTCGCTATCCCGCATCTGAATCGGCGCATCCAGAGAAAGGGGCTGCTGCTGTCGTTTGCGCTTGCGCAGCTCGTCGTAAAACAGGTTGGTGGCGATCCGCCCCAGCCAGCTGCGAAATTTTGCCGGCTCCTGTAGGCGTTTCAGGTGGCGGTAGGCCCGGATCCAAACTTCCTGGGCCAAATCATGCCGGTCGTGCCAGTCGGGAGCAAGATGGTAGAGCACCTTGTCCACATGGGCCTGATGGCGACGCATCAGCTCGGCAAAAGCCTCCCGATGGGGCTGGGGTCCCTGCTGACAGATCAGCACCAGATCCACATCAGCGAGCTTTTCGGGCCGCACAGGCACGTTCTTCACCAAGACCGACCAGCGCTGGCCACTGATGTCGCTGAGGGCAGCATCCATAGGCATCCATAAGTTCTAACAACAACAGCGGAGGGATCCCCTCCCAGACAGAACCTCTGTTGCCCAGACGAAACGGCAGAGTTTGGGTTCCCCCCACCCTCAACCGCAGGGTAGCTCTAGAGGCTCTGAGGGCCATACCGGCAAGACTCTACAGCAAGACCACCTCCTCACTAGATCTTGGCGCACATGGCGGGGTGGTGGATTGCAGGATAGCTCTTGAGTTGGTAACTGGGCTACAGTGGGCTTGCGGTATGGTGAAACGTCCGACCCGCCATGGCTTCCGATGCTCCTGTTGCCCTTCTCTCCGAGCTCAAGGCGGTGCCAATGTTGGCCGAACTTTCGGCGACGTCCTTGCAATGGTTGGGATCCCAGGTCAAGCTGCGGGATATCCCGGCGGGACAGGCCCTCTTCATGCAAGATGCCTGGGGCAGCGTAGTTTATCTGATCCTCGCCGGCTGGGCTAAGGTGCGGCGGGCTTTGCGGGCGCAAGACAGCACCAAAACCCTTGCCTTGCTGGGGCCGGGCGCTTGGGTGGGGGAAATGGCGGTACTGGACGAAGCTCCCCGCTCGCGAGATGTGCTGGCCCTAACCCCGCTGCGGGTGGCCGGGATCCCGGCGGCAACCTTCAAAGCGCTGATGTTGCGGGAGCCGCAACTGTGTTACCAGCTGGCCTGCAGCCTCTCCCGTCGCCTGCGCCTGGCCAACTTGCAGGCGGATCTTGACCAGCAGAGCCCCCCGCTGCGAGTGGTGCATACGCTGGTGCAACTGGCGGAAGCTTTTGGCGAGAAGACCCCCCAGGGGATGCGCATTGTCTACCCTCCCCCCCAGGATTTGGCCGATATCAGCCAAGTTAGCCGGGAGACAGCCCTGGCGGTACTGAGCCGTCTGCAGCAGCAGGGAGTTATTCAGCCTTTGCCGGAGCAACAGTCTTTGCTGCTGATCCGGTACGCCAAACTGCTGGAGGCCACCCGTCTGCTTTAGATATTGAAGATATTGACCCATGTCTCCCCAACCGATTTCTCCCCATCCAGGACAAGAATCTGTCTGGGACTATCCGCGCCCACCTCGTCTGGAGCCCACCACAGAACTGGTGGAAGTTCTCTTCAATGGCGAGCTCATTGCCCAAAGCCGCCGTTGCTACCGCGTCCTGGAAACCAGCCACCCGCCCACCTACTACATTCCCCCCACCGACGTTCGACTGCAGTATCTCCGCCCCAGCTCTCGCACCTCTTTCTGTGAGTTCAAAGGGGCTGCCTGCTACTGGACAGTTCAGGTCGGATCCCAAACAGCCGTAGATGCCGCCTGGAGCTATCCGGATCCCAGCCCGGCGTTTTTGCCCATCCGCGACTACCTTGCCTTTTATCCAGGCCGTGTGCAGGAGTGCCGGGTAGGTGGAGAACGAGTCCGGCCTCAACCCGGAGATTTCTACGGCGGTTGGATCACCTCAAAGGTCGTAGGCCCTTTCAAAGGAGAGCCGGGTAGCTGGAACTGGTAGGGGCGGAGCAGCGATTCCCGAGGGGGGATCCCTTTTACCGGGGAAAAGGACTACAGTTAAGTCGATGCGGGTCAGTTGTCCAAGGACTCCGTCCCGCTGGCACGAATCGGAGAGCGCGGACAAAAACCATGACGGTGCGGGTGCCCCTCGACTATTATCGGGTTTTGATGCTGTCGGCACGGGCAGATGAGCATCAGATTGAGCAGGCATACCGGGAGCGAATCGATCTCAAGCCGGGCGAGCGCTCCTGGCTGCTGGAGTTCTCGCCACAGGCTGTGGAAGCTCGCGCTCAAATGATCCAAGAGGCAGCTTCTGTGCTGCTTAACCCTGAGGCACGACGAAACTACGACGAACACCTCATACCAACGGATCCCACCTTGACGGTGGAGGAGGCGCACCTACCGGGAGTGCTGTGCTTGTATTGCGAAGCCGGAGAGTACCAGGCTGCGTTGGACTTGGCTCAACACCTGTTGGAGCAGGGCCACCCTGCTCGTTCCGATGCCATTTTGGCGCGGGCCATCGCTCGTCTGGAACTGGGTCGAGAAGCCTGGCAACAGGGATCCTACGAAGAGGCGGCGCGTTCTTTACAGGCGGGCTTGGCGGAGCTGGAGGAGTATCAGGCCTTTCCGCAGATGCAAGCGGAGATCCGCATCGATTTGGGCAAGCTGCGCCCCTATCGCATTTTGCAACTCCTCAGCCACGAGGCCCATGCTCCCGCCCCAGCCGGAAGAGAGACTCTTGTGCTCCGCACCGCTGATGGGAACGGGGAGCGACAGCAGGGACTGGCTCTCCTCAAAGCCATGCTGGACGAACGGGGCGGCATCGAGGGGATGGGGCAAGATGGCTCTGGCCTCAGCACCGAAGATTTCCTGCGCTTTATCCAACGGGTACGTCGCCACCTCACCCTCAAAGAACAGCAGGAGTTGTTCGAGCGGGAGGCTGAGCGTCCCTCGATGGTGGCCGCCTACTTGGCCGTGCAGGTGTTGCTGGCGGCAGGTTATCTGGAAAACCGCCCGGCTCTGGTGCGGCGTGCTCGCGGCTACCTGGCTCGTCTGGCGCAGCGGCAAGATGTACACCTGGAGCAAGCCATCTGTAGTCTGTTGCTGGGGCAGACCGAAGAGGCGCTCGCCCATCTGCGCTCCACCCAGGAAGTAGAGGCCTTGCAGTTTATCGAAGAACACTCCGCCGGTTCTCCCGACCATCTGCCGGGTCTGTGCCGCTTCACAGAAAAATGGTTTCAGGAGGAGGTGTTCCCGGAGTTCCGCGGTCTGGAAGCCGCCCAAGTGACGTTGCAAGCCTACTTCGACAACCCCCAAGTACAAGCTTACCTGGACGAAATGCCCAGCCGCGAAGACCCGCCGGCAGGGATGCTCTCTCCCAGTGCTCCGCACCGCTGTCGCGAACAAGCCCCCCATCCCCCACCTCATTTGCCTGCCGTGGTGGGTCCTGAGCCAACCCAGGAATTGTATCGCCCACCCGCCCCTTGGCAACAGGGGGTGCCAGAACCCCCGCGCCTCTCGGATTTGCCCTCTTACCGCAGCACCCCCAAGGCGGGCGTCTCTGCTCTTGCGGATGAGAGTTCTAGTGCTCCGCACCGCTGTCGCGAACGCGCCCAAGACCGTTCCCCTCAGGGGGACGGAGTCCAGGGCCTAAGGTCCGCTGGCGCGATCGGTTTGCAGGATGTGGAGCGTTACCGCCGCAGCCGCTTGGGGGGCCGTAAGCGTCCTACCTTTCCCGCTGGCGTTCGTTTGGGCTCCGCACCGCTGGCGCGAATGGCCGGGGTGGTCGGTGTGGGCATCCTCTCCCTATTGGTCATCTGGCAAATGTTGCGGGGCCTCTTCACGCCGCCGCCGGCACCACCGCTGGAGCAACCCCAGGTGCAAATTGAGCAGCCGCCGGTTGACATATCGCTACGCGACGCCTCCGCGAACGACAATCCCGGCCAGACGGAACTCACTCCCCCGCCTGAGCTAACCGGCCCTCTGGCGGAGTGGCAAGGAGTACAACAGGTGCGGGTGGTCTCCAACGATGGCCTCAACATTCGCCAGCAACCCAGCCTGACGGGAGCCATTGTCGGGACAGCCCCACGCCAAGCCCTGCTGCGGGTGGTGGAGGTGCAGGCTGGGGAGGGACAGGTGCCCGTCTGGCTGCGCATTGAGCGAGATGGCGCGCCCGGGGGATGGGTCGCCGCCCAGTCGGGCTCCACCCGTCTGGTGGAACGGCTCTAGCTCTCCCTTGCTGCCAGCTGTTATTGCTCCGCAACGCTGCTGCGACCGCGCTACGGGGACGGAGTTCTCGGTCCCGCCCTTTTAAGGGGTATAGTCTGCTTCCTTCTCAACTGTTGTGGATATTCTGCGCAATGCCCCGCTGGGGATTTATCTGGAAGAGCCTCGCACCTGGCTACATTGCCTGGATCCGCGGGTTAAGCTGGCCTGGCTGCTCAGCTTTCTCCTCAGCCCCATTTTGGCCGGCAATGGTTGGCGCTTGGCCGTGGTGGTGGCTCTTCTGCTGCTAACTGTGGCGGCCCGTCTGCCGCGCCGGGTTTGGTCGGGCCAACTCTCCCTGGTGCTGGCCCTGAGCCTGCTCACCTTTGGGATCACCAGCTTGGCGCCGGATGGATTGGGGGTTTTTCCCCAACCGCAACGGCAGGATATGCAGGTGGTGGGCTATGGGCTGACCGGGATCCCCGCTGTTCCCGTTAGCGGTGCAGGGCACTTCGACTTGGCCGTAGAACAGGGATCCCCAAACCGTGCCTGGCGGGCGCAAACCCGTGCCTGGCAAACTCCTTATCGCTACCGCCTGGTTCAGTTTTCCCTATTGGGACGAACCTTTCAGGTCTCCCGCCGTTCTCTATCGGTGGCGCTGCGGCTGGGCACCCTCATTTTTACGTTGCTCTACGCTACCCATTTGTTTCTGTTGACCACGGCCCCCGAAGAAATTGCCGAGGGGATCGGCCAATGGTTGCAGCCTCTCAAGCGTTGGAGATGGCCGATTGCCGAAGTAATTCTCACCCTCACCTTGGCGCTGCGCTTTCTGCCTTTGGTGATGGAAGAGGTGCAAAACTTGGCGCGGGCGGTGCGAACTCGGGATGTGCGCTGGGGATCCCTGAGTTTCCGGGGCGGGATGCAAACCCTGCTGGCCTTGGTGGAGCGCTTTTTTGAAAACTTGCTCCTGCGTGCCGAACAGACGGCTATGGCAATGCAGGCCCGTGGGCTGACCGGCCCAGACCATCCCCTGCGCTGGCACCGCCTACAACTGCGGCGGCTGGATCGCGGCCTACTGGCTCTACTGCCCCTGTTTTGGCTGCTCAGAACCTTGTCCCCCTAAGGTGACCGGCAACACAGCTTTTTCCTACCCAGGGGGATGGGGCTCGTCGCTGCCCATCGGCAGGAGCAGCCGAGAGACACAACGCCCATCGGAAGAGAGGTAAAAGGAGAGCTGGCCCCCCATCCGCTGCACCACCCGTTGACACAGGCTGAGTTCCAGACCAGGACTTACCGATAGAGGCGACTTGAGCAGAGGATCTGCGTAGATCACCTGCTCTGGCCCCAACTGAAGGGCGGCCATCAGGTGAGGGTCGAAGCTGCCCTGATCCACCACCAGCAGCTCTGCATAGCCAAAGGGCTCCGCATCGCTATCGCGAACGCTGGCTTGGCTCCACAGATCCAGCCGCCCCCCTTCCGGGCTGCGCAAAATAGCGGCTGTCAACACCTCCCAGAGCACCATCTCCAGTCGTTCGGGATCCCCCTGGATGGTAAGGCTCATGTCCCCATGGGCCCGCGGCCATAACTTGCGTTTTTGGGTCAGGGCCTCCACTCGGCGCAGGCTTTTGCGCACCAAGGTTGCCAAGGGCACCGACCGCGACTGCGGCTGCACCTGCCAAGTTTCCGACTGCAACAACGGCCTTGTGGAGACGGTCAGATCCCGCAGCCCTCTGCCAATTTCCACTACTTTTTGCCAGCGGGTGGCTTCGTCTCCGGGGATCTCCGGCACCTGACCCAGGCGGTGCAGGCTGTCCAGAAGGGCATTCTGCATATCCAGCAGGCGGCGGTGCTTGTACCAGTTCAACTCCCTGAGCACCTCCTGCCGCTCTTGCAAAGTTTGCATCCAGAGCAAGCGCCGCAGCGTCCAGCCGCAGGTCTGGGCGATCAGCATCACAGCCGCCCGCTCGTCGGGATCCCAAACCTTGCCCGCTTCTGCCCCCAAGATCAAAACTCCCAAAGCTCCCGCCTGCGAGGAGTTTGTCTCCCCCAGCGCCACCAGCAGCCAGGATCCCAGGCCGGCAGCAAAGTGCTCCGCACCGCTGACGCGACTGAGCCAAGTGCGGCTGGCAGGGGGGATCTGCTCCTGGGTGAGCGGGAGAGGTTCTGCTGACTGCAGCGCGTAGGCCAGTAGGGGATCTTGCAGATCGATCTCGGTGGAGCCGGTCTCCGTCCCGGCAGCGGTAGTAAAAGGCCCCTGGAGCTGAGCCCGGCTTTCCCCCGGCTGCCAACTGACCACCAGCGCCAGAGGGATCCCCAGCAATTGGGCCGTCTGTCGGACGGTGGTGGTGTACAGATCTGACAAGGTGGCCGAGTTTTGCAAGGTTAAACAAGTGGTGATCAGGCCCTTGAGCAACTGCTCTTGTCGTTGCCGGCGTTGTTCTGACCGAATTTGCCGCAGGATCACCCCCACCTGTTGGGCGATCCCCCGCAGCAGTTGCCGCTCTTCCCGGCTCCAGGCCCGTAGCTGGGGATGCAACACCAAGAGCAGCCCTTCCACAGGTGTGGTGGCGGTACCGCCGACCCCGGTGTGGGTCAGCATCAAGGAACGAACCCCTGCCAGTTCCTGCCGCCAAGAGAGCAGGCGCAGATCTTGGTCGTAGTTTTCTGCCACGACCACCTCGCTGCGCATGAGATCCTGCCAGTCCTGGTCGCTCAGAGGGCTGAGCTGCTGTGGCAAAGTCTGCTTGCCTTCCCTGCGGTACTCGTAGAAGAGGCGGGGGATGGGGCTGTCGAGATCCACCGTCAACACGGCCACTGCACCGACTTTCAGGCGCTGGGCCAGGCCGACAACGGCTTGCTGGAGAGCCTGTTGCAGCTCCGCCGGGTTGTAAAGCGAGCGGCCCACCTGTTGCACAAACTCTTGGTCATCGGCCAACTGGCGAATGCGGCGATCCAGATTTTCTAGGGGGGCAGCCAAGGCCAACCCATTGGCGGCAGCAGCTACCAACTGTCGCTCAGCGGCTTGCCAGGTACGGGGCACATCCGATTGCACCCAGATGAACCCCAGCAGATCCTTTTCCAGCAAAATCGGGGCCGCCAAAACGGCCTGGGCCCGCAACTGCTGCATCAGCTTGGGGGGAACCTCAGAGCGAGTCGTCCCTGTGCCGCCCACCACCACCTGGCCATCGGCGAGGGTGTAGTACATGTCCCCCAATTCCCGCAGCGAAAGGCTGACCTCCCCTGTTGGCCCTGCTCCGACTTTAGCCCCTTTGGGAACAGGGGGCTGAGAGGACTCCGTCCCCCCGCTGTTGCCAACAGCTTTGGGGACGCTCCCGTGGGGAACGAACTGACCCTGGCTGCGCTCGTGCCAATACACCTGAATGTGGACAGCGCCCAGAAAAGACTGTAACTCCTGCCTCACCAGGCTGACCCGTTCCTGCAGGGATCCCACCTGGCGCATCGCCGTTCCCAACCTCAGGAGCGGATCCTCAAGGCGCTTTTCGGTCTGCTGTTGCCAAGCGTTTTCCAACTCTTGCAGAGAAGCTGCCAACTGCCCCAGCAAAATTCCCAAGAGAGCCTTTTCGTCCTCACGGGTGGTAACCCCCCACATTTGGGATCCCAGCATCAGGATCCCCAAGCAGCGCCGCCGTCCCACTGCCGTTCGCGACAGCGGGCCGTAGGCCGAGAAGGGATAAATGAAACAGCCCTGGATCCCGCCCAGTCGCCTGGCCTCCCGCTGCCAAATGCCCATGCGCGGTTCCTGAGAGAGGTCGGGCAGGCTGATCGGTCGCTGCTCGATCACCACCTGCTCCAGGATCTCCCCCGGCTGTAGAGGATGCACCGCCCGCAGTAGGGTTTGATCCTCAAGAAGGGTCACTCCCCCCTGACCCACCAACTGGTGATTTGGATAGTCGTAAAAGGCCAGCCAGATCAGCGGCGCCCCAAACACCGCCTTGACATACTCCAGCGTGAGCTGAACGAGGGTGTTGGCATCGCTCTGCTCCCGCATCTGCTGCAAGGTTGCTTGCAGGGCCACCAGGGGAGATATTGGCCCAGCTCTATCGGAATGAGGGGGAACAGACTGAACCATACCTGTGTGGAGCTATTCTGCGGGTTCCTCTGCAAGTCAATGCCCTCTCAGCCAGATCTCCGTCGGATCTGAGCCTTATTTGTTGCTGGGCAACGCTGAGGCAACAGGTGAGAAGAAGAGAGCCCGGACTTGTTGCTGTTTGGAACAACTTTGGCATACTCTCCGCCCCAAGGGGCAGGGATTCTCGACGTCGGGCGTTCGCCCCATCCTCGACGCAGTGAAAGATTTGGTTTTCATCTCTCACCCAGCCCCAGTGTAGTCTGTCTGCAGCCGTCCTTCATGGCTTCCTAACTTCCCTGGGGTTGGTCGCGGAACGCTTGGAGAGTGTCTCAATCTAGTTTGGAATGACTGTAATTTCAGGAAGGCTTCACCACTGGGATCCCGCGCAGCTTGTGAGTATGGGTCACCAAGCTCTGGACAAAGTGTTGAAAGCGCTGTTTTAGCTTCTCGTCTTTGAGATTGCCTTGCTCGTCAAAAGCGTTCCAAGCCCGACCGATGGCGATCTGCTCGGGGATTACCCAGCCATGCACCCAACGCACAATCAAGCGCATCTGGTTCAGGGTATTGCTGTTGCTCTCGCCGCCCAAAACGCTGATTAACCCAAAGACCTTACCCTCCAGTTGCTCAAAACTCAACAGATCCAGTGCATTTTTCAGGCTGCCGCTGATGCCGCCGTGGTACTCCGGGCTGGCTAGGATGATCCCATCCGCCCGCTTCATGGTTGCTTGTAAGACCGCCACATCGGGATAATCCGCATAGGACTCCGAGCCATCCACAAAGGGCAACTTCATCTGCCGCAGATCGAGGATGTGCAACGGGATCCCCAACTTCTCAAACTCGCGCCGCGCCACCTCCAGCGCCTGGTACGTCAGGGAATTGGGCCGCAAGCTGCCCCCGATTGCCACGAAACGAGCCGCAGAGGTTTCAGCCATGGTGGTTTGAGGATTGCCAGTGAGGGCTTGTAGAGGAGACATGGGCCGGACTCCCGAGCAGACATCAGTTACGTTGCAAACAATCATAACTCATACCAACTTCGAGTTGTAAAGATTTCCTTAACTTTTCTGCTCCGCAACGCTAACACGTTTGCCGAAGGGTCGCGTAGCGATAGCAGCCGGATTCCTATCCAGAACTGGGGATCTGGATACCCTTTAGCAAAGGGATCCGGGGCCAACGGATCACCTGCAGCAGGTTGGAAAAGTCATCCCGCCAGACGGGATCCCCGGCCTGGGGCAAAAGGGGCTGCCAGGGATCCAGTTCCTGCAGGACTCCAGAGTTTTGGGCCAAAGGGCTCCGCCCTGCTGAGGCGGTCGTCGAAGCGTCGCGCGGCGATAACAGCACCCAGTGGGAAGGGGCCAGCCCCGCCTGGCGTTGCTCAGGGGAGAGATCCCGGTGGTCTTGGTGCCAAGCGTGGAGCTGCAGGGATCCGGCCAGGCCGGCCAACACCGGGGCCAAGTCGAGGTGGCGGTTGGTGATGTTGAAGAGCAGCCAGCCGTGGGGCTTGAGCTTGCTGAGGTAGAGGGCCAAAGCCTCTTGCGTGAGCAAATGCACCGGCACTGCGTCAGAGCTGAAGGCGTCCATCACCATCAGGTCATAGCTGCCCTCTGGGATCCCCTTGAGGCTGAGCCGGGCATCGCCGAGGATGACCTGCACCTGCGCCCGTGCCTGAGCCCACCGGAGATAGGAAAAATAGCGGCTCGCCCAATCGACCACGGTGGGATCCAACTCGAAAAACGTCCACTCATCCCCTGGCTCGGCATAGGCGGCCAACGTGCCGATCCCCAGCCCCAACACCGCAATGGCGGGCGTGGGATCCACAGTCTGGGCTCTGAACGCCGCAAACACCTGCCCAACCGGCCCAGACCGAGAAAAATAGGTCAGCGGCTCCAGCGCTTTTTCCGGATCCAAGTTTTGGCTGCCGTGTAGAGTGGTGCCGTGCAGAAGGCCACGAAAGGATCCCTGCTCAGTCCGGTACTCCACGATCCGGTTGAGGCCGAAGGCGCTGCGCTCGCTGTGGATCACCTGCAGTCCCGGCTGCAGCCAGGGTTGCCCCAGCAGCACAACCAACCCCGCCATTGCTCCCACCCAACCGACCTTGGCCTGCCAGCCAGGGGCTCCGCTCTGCTGCTGTGAACGGCTCTCCCCTGACACCAACAGCGCCAGCACCGCCCAGCCCAACGCCAAACCCACCCCAGCGCCCACCTGCAGCAACGCCTGCGGTCGAAAGTGCAACAGCAGCAAAGGCAGGAGCAGCCCCAGCCCCAGCCACAGGCCCACCCGCCCCCCCTGCGCCCCCAGCACTGCCAGCGACATCCCCAGCAACAGGGGATATTCCAGCACTGTCTCAAACACCTGCGGTGCCAAGAGAGCAGAGAACATTCCCCCTAAGCTCCCCCCCAAAGCCAGCCACAGGTAAAACTGCGTCAACTGCTCCACCGGCGGGCGACGGCAAGCCAACCGGCTGTGGCAGCCCCAGCTCACCAGCCCAAAGGTGGTCAGATGCAGCGGCAAAAGCAAAAAACCCGGCCTCACCCAGCCCAAGACCTGTGTCCCCACCGCCCCGCAGGCCAGAAGAGCTGTCGTTCCCAAAACCCCCTTATTGGGGTGGATCCCCCCGAAAGCCAGCATGAATGTCAGCAGATAGATCCCCAGGGGGATGGCCCACAACAGGGGCACCGCCGCCACGTCGGTGGTCAACAGAGTGGTGACCGCCACCAACAGGCCCGCCGGCAAAAAAGCCAGCCCCGCCCAGCGCCAACGCTCTCGCCAGGAAACAGCCCAATTCCCCAGAGCAGCGCTGGATCCCTGGGAATCCGCCCCACGTTCTTGTGGCTCGGCAACGCCGTTGCAACTGAGCAGCAGACCCACCCCGCTCAGCAGCACCAGGGCTGCCACCAGCGCGTAGGATCCCGTCCACAGGAGAGTTTGCCAAGCCAAAGACAGACGAGGCTCCAACACCAGCGGGTACCCCAGCAGCCCGCCCAAGCTGCCGGCATTGCTGGCCACATAGAGAAAATAGGGATCCAAAGCCTCCCGTTGCCCCGCGACCCCTCTTGCCGCCAACCCCCGTTGCAGCAACGGCGTCGTCGCCGACAGGAGAAACAGCGGCACCCCAGCTCCCAAAGTCAAGTTTGCCAACAGAGCGAGAGGGGGCCACCATCCTTCCGGTTGGCCGGGGATCCCCAGCTGAAAGGGCAGAAGCCTCAGCCCGACCAGCAGCAAGATCCCGTGGATCAGCACCCCCATCCTGGGATTGAGCCCGCGCCCCAGCCGGTCTGCCCACAGGTAGCCCAGCAGCAGGGTGGCCTGAAAAAAGGCCAGGCAGGTATTCCACACCAGGGGGGATCCCCCCCACAGCGGCAACAGCAACTTGCCCAGCAGCAACTGTCCCCAAAAGAGGCAAAAAGCGCTACCAAACAAGCTGAGGCCAACTAGCCAAACCAAAGCCGACCCACCGCAAAACCCTCAACTGCCAGTATTCCCCACTTTCTCCCGGAAGCTTGAGATGGGATGTTGTAGCCGCTTGGTGGTGCCCCTTGGGATCACCCAACTCAGAGGAAGGCCGATCCTTGTTCCTCGATTCAAGTGCGCCAACGGGTGGAAGGGGGCCACCCTCCGCCAGTACTCTCAGCTAGAAATCGCAGGAGCCCCGCACTGTACCCGTAGGGTCAGTGCCGGGAGGAATGCGAGGTTACAATAGAACCATGACCCAAGTCCTGACC
>NZ_JBSSAB010000021.1:0-53419 GCF_054058195.1 Thermostichus sp. OS-CIW-29 | reverse complement strand
AGGACTTGGGTCATGGTTCTATCATAACTTCCGCATTCCTCCCGACACTGACCCTACGGGTACAGTGCGGGGCTCCTGCGATTTCTAGCTGAAAATTTGTGCAGCCAGGCTTGATGTTCGTTGCCAGAAGGCTCTTCACCCAGCGAGCCAGCAGACAGGGCAACCCATTTCCCCAACTCCAAATATTCGCTCAACAGCCGCGCCAACTTATAAACTCGATAATCGAGCTGCACTAAGCTACTTTTCATCTGCCCCAAAACACCCAGTCCTCTTCTGAGCCGACTTACAACCTTTCCCAAAACCTGCTGAGCAGGAAGCCAACCCCCACCTTGCTTGCTGCAGCCGAGGTGCAAGTTCCCTTTGCCCACAACAGAGCACCTGTAGCTCAGCCGCAAACCTGGACAAAGCTAGAAGAAGCTGTGCCTTACAGTTCTAGTACCAACAATTTTAACTAACGGGGGTGCGGGGGCAATAGGTCCCATGCTCTAGCCGCAGGGTGAGCACTGGGATACATGGATCCCCGCCATACCCCTGAGCGAAATCTGTAGTAAAGTCTACTTATGCTGGCGGTAACCTACAAGTACTGGGCTTATCCAGATGCCTCCCAACAAACCAGCTCACGGGCGGACGACGGGGATTGACCTGGTTTTGGAGCAATTCCTGACGACTTCAGAGGGCGCTTTTGGGAACGGCCCAAGGGCTTCAAAGCCCTGCAAGGCCAGCTGAGAAGGCTGCAACCCAGGGGGGCGAGAAAACAGCAGGGGTCTTGCCACTGGAAGAGAGCACCACTGCAGGTTGCCAGGATGCAGCAGGGCATTGCCAATGGTTGCCAAGAGTTTCATTTCCAGAGGGCCCATTGGCGTTGAGACCGAGGGCAGACCCTCTCTATCTTTTCTTTGTGGAAGATCTTTGTGGAAGACCTCAAGGCCAAGGGCTGGGCAAGGGGGATGTTGCCCAAGGATTGCGTCGAGGCTGCCTGGGGATAGATTCTCTGCCTTCTGGAGTGGGTTTGCTGGAAAGGTGGGGTGGACTTTGCCAAGGTTGACCCCAAAGGAAGCGGCCAAATCGGTTGCAAGTGCTGGGGGATGGTTAGCAACAGCTGGGCTGTCGGGGGGCCTCAGTGCCCTGAATGCCGGTACCGGGTGCATCAGGACTCAGCCTCAGCCTTGGGAACTGTGCTGGGTGGATTAGAGGTTGTTTTGCGAGCTGGCAGTGCCTAGGGGGGAGGCTGGGGAAGGGGAACCGCCTGTCCAGTTGTTCTGTCGGGGGTTGTAGACCCAGACAAGTGGCGTGGGGCAGGAATGCCCGACCGCGAGGTAAGGACTCCGTCCTGCTGACGGGAAGGGTGGCCCGCGCTCTGTCCATAGGATGAGCGCCGGGAGGATGTCACTCTTGCCGACTTTGGTGTTCGCGCCAGAACTGCTCCGCAAAAGCCACCGTCGGGTGGAGAGGGGCACGGGGTTTGCTGCGCAGGGGCATGTTGGCTTCTTCAGGGGTGCGGTTGCCCTTGCGTTGATTGCAGCGTTCGCAAGCCGTCACCACATTGTCCCAACTGTGGGATCCCCCTTTGGAGAGGGGCACGACATGATCCAAGGTCAAATTGTGGGTGGTGCCACAATACTGGCAGGTGTGGTGATCCCGCCGCAAAACCTCCCGCCGATTCACAGGGGGCACGCGCCAAGCGCGCTCTTTGCCCTTGATGGTCAGGCGAATATGTTCGGGCACTTCAATGACCTGGCTGGGGGAGCGCACCTTCCACACCGGCACATTCATCATCGAGAGCGGTTCGGCTTTGCCTGTTAGCAGCAGCACGATTGCCCGCTTGATATTGACCCGGCTGATGGGCAAATAGTTTTGGGAAAAGACAACGATCGACTGTTCCAGAAGGTGGGTAGCGGCAGTCATGGCTCAGCTCTTCCTTTTGCCGCCATTCTCCTGAGGAATCTTGCGAATGGCAAGCTTTTCCCCACCGGCAGCGCTCAGACATTCAAGAGTTTCTTACGATCGCGAGCCAGACAGATGGGCTAGTATCCGGGTGATGGTTGGATCCGGTACCGCCCATGACCTACCCGCTGCACGTCGCCCTGGTTTGGCACCAACACCAACCCCTCTACAAAAGTCCGGTGGCGGGTAAATATCGCATGCCTTGGGTGCGCCTACACGGGATCAAAGATTACCTGGACTTGGTCTTGCTGCTGGAGCGCTATCCCCGCTTGCACCAAACGATTAACCTGGTGCCCTCCCTGATTCTACAGATCGAAGAGTATGTGGCCGGCTCGGCTTTTGATCCTTACCTGGAACTGACCCTATCCCCTGTCGAAAAGCTCGGCCCCGATCAACTGCGCTTTGTGGTCGAGCGTTTTTTCGACAGCCACTACCCCACCATGATCGAGCCCTACCCCCGTTACCGGCAGCTCTACAACCAACGGGAATCTCAGGGGGTGAACTGGTGTCTGCAGTACTGGACTCCGCAGGACTTCGGGGATCTGCTGGCCTGGCACAACCTGTCTTGGTTTGATCCTCTCTTTCAGGAGGATCCTGAGATTGAGGGCTGGATCAAAATGGGATCCGGTTTTACCCTGGCGGATCGGCAGCGGATCTACGCCAAGCAACAACAGATCCTCGGCGCCATCTTGCCCCAGCACGCCAAACTGCAGAGCAACGGCCAACTGGAGCTGACCACCAGCCCCTATACCCACCCCATCTTGCCCCTGTTGGTGAGCGAGCGCTCGGCACGGGTGGCTCGGCCAGGGTTGCCTTTGCCTCGCTACCCCTTTCACTGGGAGCAGGATGTCCACAGCCAACTGGAGCGGGCTAAGCAGATCTATCGGGAGCGCTTTGGCCGCGAGCCGCGGGGCCTGTGGCCTTCCGAGCAATCCGTAAGCCCTGCCATTGTGCCGATTGTGCAAAAACAGGGCTTTGAGTGGATCATCTCCGACGAAGGGGTTTTGGGGTGGAGCCTGGGTCAACCGTTTCACCGCGATGGGCAGGGCCACATTCTGGAGCCGGAGAAGCTCTACCGCCCCTACCGCCTGGAAACCGAGCGGGGGGATCTGGCCATCGTCTTTCGGGATCACCGCCTTTCGGATTTGATCGGCTTCAGCTACAGCGCCATGCCCGCCGATGCTGCCGCCAAAGATCTCATCGGCCATCTGGAGAGCATCCGCAACCGCCTGCCCCAGGAGCAGCCCTGGCTGGTGACCATCGCTCTGGATGGGGAAAACTGCTGGGAGTACTACCCCCAAGATGGCCGGCCCTTCTTGGAAAACCTTTACACCCGCCTCAGCCAGCACTCCTCCCTGCGGCTGGTGACCGTTTCGGAGTTTCTGGATCAGTTTCCGCCCACCGAGTTTTTGCCGGCAGAGCAACTTCACAGCGGCTCCTGGATCGAGGCAGATTTCACCACCTGGATTGGGGATCCCGTCAAAAACCGCGCTTGGGAGCTCTTGGCTCAGGCCCGCCAGGTGATTCAGGATCATCCCCGCGCCAATCCCCAAGCCTGGGAAGCCCTCTGGGCCGCCGAGGGATCCGATTGGTTCTGGTGGTTTGGGGCAGGCCACTCCTCCGCCCATGATGCCGTTTTCGACCAGTTGTTTCGGGAGCACCTGCAGGCGCTCTACACTGCTTTGGGAGAGGCGGTGCCGACCGTGCTGCAATTTCCCCTGGAGGATCATGACGGCCTAGGGGATCGCCTGCCGCAGGGGTTTATCCACCCGGCCATCAACGGTCGTCCGGCAGAACGGGAGTGGAGCCAAGCGGGGCGGGTGGAGATTGGAGCGGCCCGAGGCACCATGCACCGCAACAGCATTGTTCGTCGCCTCTGGTACGGGTTCGATCACTTCAACCTCTACCTGCGGCTGGATTTTAACTCGGTGGTGCAGCGGCCCAGGCAATTGCTGGTGCTGTGGTTCTACCCCAACCGTGTCACCGTCAACAGCCCCATTCCCCTGCAGGGGTTGCCGGCAGAAGCTCCTCTCAACTACCACTACCGCCACCTGCTGCGGTTGTCGCTGCCGCCTCCCGGCACCGGCCAGCATCCGGCAGAGGTGCAAGCCCAGCTCTTGCAGGCAGGGGAGTACCACACCTGGCACGCCATCGGCCATCAAGTGAAGGCGGTGGTGGATGCCTGTTTGGAGGTGGCCATCCCCTGGAGCAATTTGGGCGCCCAGCCGGGTCAGGAGCTGCAATTTGTCATCCTGGCCGCGGATGGCGAGACCTTTCAGGAAGGGATCCCGCCCAAGGCCACCATTGCCCTGCGCAGACCCTGAGAGTGATGACCAGCAGAGCTTCAAGTTATGTCGCGCGATCTCTATCCCCCCATCGAGCCCTACGATCAAGGCTTTCTGGCGGTTTCCTCCCTCCACACCCTGTACTACGAGCAGTGCGGCAACCCGGCAGGCAAGCCGGTGGTGTTTTTGCACGGGGGGCCTGGAGGCGGGATCGATCCCATCTACCGGCAGTATTTCGATCCCAGCCGCTGGCGGGTGGTGCTGTTCGATCAGCGGGGCTGCGGGAAAAGTCGCCCCTATGCCGAGCTGCGGGAGAACACCACCTGGGATCTGGTGGCGGATATCGAGAAGTTGCGCCAGCATCTGGGCATTGATCGCTGGTTTGTGTTCGGGGGCAGCTGGGGCAGTGCCCTTGCCCTGGCCTATGGGCAAACCCACCCCCAATCCTGCCTAGGGTTTGTCTTGCGGGGCATTTTTCTCTTGCGCCCTTTTGAGCTCCGCTGGTTTTACCAGTCGGGGGCCAGCTACTTTTTCCCCGATGCTTGGGAACATTACCTGGAGCCGATCCCTCCCGAAGAGCGGGATGACCTGCTGGCAGCCTACCACCGCCGCCTAAACGACCCAGATCCCCAGGTACGGCTGAGGGCAGCTCGCGCCTGGTCCGTCTGGGAGGCCAGCACCAGCAAGTTGATCCCCAGCCCAGAGCTCATCGAGCGCTTTGGTCGAGGAGAGTTTGCCGAGGCCTTTGCCCGCATTGAGTGCCATTACTTTGTCCACGGCGGTTTTTTGGATCCGGAGGATCAGCTCCTCAGGGGGGTGGGGCGGCTGCGCCATCTGCCGGCGGTGATCGTCCAGGGACGTTACGACGTGGTGTGCCCTCCCATTTCTGCCTGGGAACTGCATCAGGCTTGGCCAGAAGCAGAGTTTCGGATGATCCCCGATGCCGGACATTCCATCACTGAACCCGGAATCCGCACCGCCCTCCTGGAAGCCACCGATCGCTTTGCCGGTTTGTGAGCCCCGCCGAGCCAACCCAGTGCTGCCAGGGATCCCAAGACCTTGAAGAATTGCTACAGGAAGGCCGGCAAAACCTTGGGATCCAGCCCAGAAGCACGGCCAAGCCTATCGACAGTTGGCGATTTTGGGTTTATCACTGAGGGAGGGGCGGTGCAAGCTGCCCACACCTGGCTGGTGCATCCACCCAAGTGCTTCGCGGATTCAAGCTCATTTCTACTTCACCGTTTCCAGGGTCGAACCATGCAGAAACCAACCCATCTGTTCAAGCTTGCCCTAGCCCTGCCCATCTCCTTCTTGCTGGCAGATGCAGTTGTGGCCTACCCCTGCGACTCGGTTGGGGGTGAAGCTTACAACCACCACGGCTCCACGGTTCAGGTCAGCAGCGACGCCAACAGCTTCGGGGTTCAGTGGTCGCCTGCCTCCTATGCTGTCGGCAACGGCTTCATTGGAGTTGCCATTGAAACGGTGAACGGCGAGCAAGCCCAGAGCGCCATCAGCCGTCGTCTGTTCGGCCCCGCACTTCGAGTTCAGGGGGTGCAGGTGGTCGGCTTGCTCCAGGATGGTCCTGCTCAACGAGCCGGTCTGGCCCAGGGCGATATTTTGATTGGAGTGGATGGGCAGCGGGTCACCTCCGTGCAACATGTGCAGCAGATCATCCAAAATACCCCGGTAGGCCAATCGGTGCCGATTACCTTCCGCCGTGGTGAGCAGGTGCTGTCAACGGTGGTTGTGGTGGGGGATGGCCGGGTGTTGCGCCCCTTGATGCTGCAGCAGCAGTGAGCCTTGTCGGGATCCCTACCCGGAGCTCTCTGTGAATGCCAATTGGAGTTCGGGATGGGCTGTCTGGGCAGTTTGCGGCCTCAACGGCTTGCTGTTTTTGGCCCTGGTTGCTCTCATTCCTGTCATTTTGAAGCTGCGCTCGGCTCTTGGGGTCACAGAGCAGGCCATGGCCGATTGGCGAGAAGCAGCTCAACAGGCCTTGGCTCCCACTCCCGCTGAGTTGCTGCGTCTGCGGGATCGTCTGCGCGAGAATCGCCATACCCTTGCCCGCTGGCAACGTCGTTTGCAGTTCTGGCAAGGGATCCGCAGGGTGGCCGTTTGGCTGCGGCGCAGGCTTTGATTGGAGAGGTATGGATAGCAACCGTCCTGTCTCCAACCCCATCCGGTTGCAGGTCATGGCCAACGCTCTGGCGGGGATTGCCGAAGAGATGGGGGCGCGCCTCATCCGCGGTTCATACTCGGCCAACATCAAGGAACGGCGGGATTGCTCCACAGCTCTGTTTGACGCGCAAGGGGCCTGTATTGCCCAGGCAGCCCACATCCCGGTACATCTGGGAGCCCTCTCGGAGGCGGTGCGGGCGGTGGTGGCAGCCGACCCCTGCCCCGGAGATGTGTTTCTCCTCAACGATCCCTACCAGGGGGGATCCCATCTGCCGGACGTTACGGTGGTCGCGGCCATTCCCGGCTGGAGGGATCCCGACCGGATTTGCGCCTATGCTGTGAACCGTGCTCATCACGCTGATATTGGAGGGATGCGCCCTGGCTCCATGCCCGCCGACTCCACAGAACTTTGGCAAGAGGGGCTGGTGATCCCGCCGGTACGGCTGGCTGGGCTCTCTCTAGAAGGAGAGTTGTACTGGCAGGAGGATCTGCTGCGCCTAATCCTGGCCAATGTGCGCAATGCCGAGCAGCGGCGGGGGGATCTGCAGGCCCAGGTGGGGGCCAGCGCAGTGGGGATGAGCCGGTTTCGGGAGTTGCTGGCCCGCTTTGGAGAAGAGGAAGCTTGGCAGTTGATCGCAGGGGTCATCGAGTACAGCCGCCGGCGGATGCGGGCGCAAATTCAGGCTCTGCCCGATGGGATCTACACGGCTGAGGATTGGTTGGAGGGCTACGGGGATCCGCCCGCGCCCCTTGAGATTCGGGTGCAGGTGGAAGTAGAGGGCGAGAAGCTGCGGGTGGACTTCACCGGCACTGCTCCGGCCATGGCGGGAAACCTGAACGCGCCCCTGGCCGTCACCCGCTCGGCGGTGTTGTTTGCCCTGCGCTGTCTGTTGGATCCCACGGCCCCCAGCAATGTCGGCTTGGAGGATCCCATCGAGATCGTGGCGCCGCCCGGCTGCTTGGTGAATGCCCAGTTTCCGGCAGCAGTGGTGGCGGGCAATGTGGAAACCTCGCAGCGCATTGCCGATGTGGTGTTCAAAGCTCTGGCTCCCGTGGCCGGATTGCGGAGCATCGCTCAGGGGCAGGGCACCATGAACAACTGTGTGCTGGGCAACCGCCACTTCACCTACTACGAAACCCTGGGAGGTGGTCAGGGGGCCAGCCGGCAACGACCGGGTTTGGACGGAGTGCATGTGGGCATGAGCAATACCCTCAACACCCCCATCGAGGCTCTGGAGCTGGAGTATCCCCTGCGGGTACTGCGCTACGAGCTACGCCAGGATTCCGGCGGCCATGGCCAACAGCGGGGCGGCTGGGGGCTAATCCGCTCCATCCAGACTTTGCAGGATTGCACCCTCTCCCTGCTCACCGAGCGGCGCCATTATGCCCCCCAAGGAGAACAGGGGGGTGGGCCAGGCCAGGTGGGGATCAACCTCCTCAACGGGGATCCCCTACCCGGCAAAATCAGCCGCTCCCTAAAAGCCGGCGACGTGATCACCCTCTACACGCCGGGCGGCGGGGCTTGGGGCTCAAACGAGGATGAGCAGGCTCCCGAACCCAGGTAGCGCAGGTGGTCAAGAAACAACTGCTCGCAGCGGCGAAGCACCTCATCGCGGCTGGCGAAGTGCTCCAGCCTTTGCACTTCTTGACCTTTCTCAAACAAAATTAGGGTTGGCAAAGAGCGCACCCGATAGCGGCGCGGCAGCCAAAAATTGTCGTCTACATTCACCCGCAGTACTTTGACCGCTCCTCCCCACTCGGCTACGAGACGGTCGGTAATCGGCTGAATGAAGCGACACAGGCCACACCAAGGGGCGCCGAAATCCACCAAAACCAACCCGTCACTTGTCAAAAGTTCTTGATTAAAAGCATCTAAAGCAACTTGCAAGGCCATCACTCCCAAACTAAAGAAGTTCTTTGGGATCATGCTACCAGGCAACTCGGCTGGCTGCAGAAACCATTTGGGGATGGAAGGCATAAAGAATCACTACAAAGCTGAACACCCCCAAATAGGCCCAGCGCAGAAACTCTCGCGGGCGCAGTTGCTGTCGCTTCTGCAGAATGGCCAAGCCGGGGATCACGGAGGTGCGCGCCTTGAGATCGCGGAAGGCCTGCCCGTATTTCCGCTCCAGGCGGTGATCCCCGTGCCAAACCGCAAACAGGTGGTAGGCAATGAGCCCAAGCGAGGTCACCACCATAAAGCTGGAGCCAATCCAAAGGGTATGGGCTACACACCAGATCACCTGGCCCACCATTTGGGGATGACGGGTGATACGGATGATCCCGGTTTCAAACAGGTGGATCTCCGGCTTGCGAATGGCGGCGATCTCCAGCAAGTTGAAGGTGGCCGGATACAAAAAGAAAAAAGAGAGGGCAGACAAAAGAGCAACGGTGGTGCGAATGCCCGGGACGGCTTGGAGATCCCAGAGAATCACCCCGTCGTAGCGGTGGTTGAAAAAATAGATGAGCAACAGCGGTGCCAAACTGAGGCTCACCAGAGCAAAGAAGATGCGGTACAGACGGGATCCCAGCCGGCTTTCCCCCCAGGGTCGCAAGTAGGCCAGTCCGCTGTGAGCACAGGCAAATCCCAAGATTAGGGCCAGCACTGTCCAATGGGATCCGTACTGGCCCAGCTTCTGCAGAAAGTCGCTGAAGGGGGTGAACAGCATCTTTTGGGTGACTCCTCTTCTGGTGTTGCTGTGGCTTATGCTTAAAAGTAAGTTACATTAGGTTCCCCATGCTCAAAACTTTTTTTCTGCGTCTTGTCAGCCTGCTCCTATCTGTAGCCCTTTTGCTGGGCTCAGCGAGCTCAGTTGCTCAGGCTGCCCGTCTCACCGGCAAGTATTACGAAGACAGCATGACCCTGATCCAAACCCTACGCACCGTCCTTTCAGAAGGGGATCCCCTGATGAACCCGGAAGAGGCGCGAGCGGAAGCCATGCAAGCCATCCAGGAGTTTTCTGGGCGCTACCACGGCCATCGCTACGATAAGCTGCAGTCTTTTACCACTTTGCGCACGGTGTTTAACACGCTGGCCTCCCAGTACCGCACTTCCAACCGGCCTCTCAACCCCGAAAAGGTGGAGCGGGTGCTAATGCAACTGGATCGGGCCGAATTGGCCCTGCGCCGAGAAGGTTGAGCTTTTTTTAGATTGGATCTCCCCGATCCAAATCACAGGCAAATCTCCTCGCTGTGGCCAAACTGTTCCCAGTCCCCGGAAGCCAGCATCTCCTCAGATGTCTTTTGTCAGATGTCTTTTGGAACCTGAAGGGGAAGAGTAAGGCTTTCTTGCTCATTTCGATTTTCGATTGAGGACTTGGGAGGTTGTGATGGTCAAAAATCGTTGGGCTTTGATCCCGCTGCTGCTGATGGTTGGGGCTGTTGCTTCTCACCCAGCTTGGCTCCTGTCTCTCCCAGCCCAAGGACAGGTTGTTGGGGCTGTCGAGGAGGGATCCCCGGGCCCCTTTTTTGCAACGGATGGCCTGGCCCTGCGGGGCTATGACCCGGTGGCCTATTTCATCGACGGCAAGCCGGTCAAGGGATCCCCAGCGTATGAATGGGAGTGGGGAGGGGTAACCTGGAGGTTTGCCAGCGCCGACAATCGAGAGCGGTTTCGCAACAACCCAGAGCGCTTTGCCCCCCAGTACGGCGGGTTTTGTGCCTGGGCCGTGGCCCACAACTACCTTTACCCGGTGGATCCCTTTGCCTGGAAAATTGTTGATGACAAGCTATACCTGAACGCCAACCAGCGGGTACAGCGTAACTGGGAGCGCGACATCCCCGGCTTGATCAAGAGGGCAGATGCCAACTGGCCAGCTTTGAGAAGCCGATAGGCCCAAGTCCCTCTGGCCTGGGGTTCAATGGGCGAGGCGCAGGGTCACCTTGATGCCAACTCGGTAGGGGCCGCTTTCGCAGAGTTCCAGCTGGCCTCCCATTTCTCTCAGGAGCCGCTCGCTTACCCGCCAGACAGCACAGCCCTCTGTTTGAATGGGCACATGGCATCGCCCCTCAAGGTTCCACCCCAGGCACAGTCGCCCCTCTTCTTCTGCGGTGGGATAGGGGTGCAAAGCCATCGAACCGTAGCGTAGGGTGCGGATGCCCCAGCGACACACTCCCAGCAGCGCCTGCACCAAGCCGTGGGGATCCGCCCAAACGGTGAGGCTGTCGGGGAGAAGGGGCACCTCAGAGGCTGGGGCTGGTTGTAGAACCGGCCATTCGTAGCGAATGCCCTGATCCTGGGCCTGTAGGCGAGTTAGGCTGTACACATCCTGCAGGAGGGGGCGTAGTCGGGTCGGTTCCGGTCGCAGAGGTTGGATGGGCAGGTCATGGCGAGCCAGGCGGGTGTATTCCTCAAGCAGCTTGATCAGGCGCTCTACCGCCTCTTTGGCACTTTGAAGGTATTCCCGCTCCTCTTCGGGGGAATCACACAGATCTGACAGCACCAACTGCAGGGATCCCATCTGGCTGCTGAGGGGATTGCGCAGCTCATGGCCGATGCTGACGAGCAACTCTTGTTGAAAGGCCCGCATCACCTCAGAGCGTTCAAAAGCAAATTGCCAATCCACAGCCTCTTGCTTGTCGGCAGAGGCAGCCTGCTGTAAGGGTGGGTCGGGTTTGGCTGTAGGCGAAGGCTCCCTCAAGAAGTGCTCCTGGCGAAGGACAGGGGATCCCATCCGTGCTCAGATCTCTGGGCTCGGAGCTTTAAGTTTTGGACAGTTCCGGCTCCGGCGATACCCCATCTTATGGGATCCTACCCTTTTCTATCCGACGAAGTGGGCGCTGACCACCCGTTCAACCCCGGCCAGATCTCGGTGAACTTGGATCTGCCGATAGCAGCTTCTAGCTTGCAACTGCTCCGCCACCCAAGGGGCTTGGCCTCGCATCACTTCCACCGCCCAAAAGGAGTTCGGGGCCAGGTAATCCGGTGCTGCTTGAATCAACAGTCGCAAGTGGGCTAGGCCATCTTCTCCGCCATCCAGAGCCTGTCGCGGCTCGTGCAGTCGCACCTCTGGCATGAGCGAGGCCAGGTCGGCAGAGGGAATGTAGGGAGGGTTGGAAACCAGGCCGCGCAGCCGTCCTCGCCAGGGATCCAAAGGTACAAACCAGGATCCCAGCAGCAAGTTCACCCGCTCCTGCAGATGGTGGGCTACCACATTGTCTGCCGCAACAGCCAATGCCTCTGGGCTAGAATCCACGGCCAGAAGCCGCAACTGGGGGTGCTGATGGGCCAACGCAATGGCAATCGCTCCGCTGCCTGTACCCAGGTCGGCAAAACAGGATCCCGGCGGCAGAGGATTGGCCTGTAGCCAAAGGGAAGCCTGCTCCACCAGCAGCTCGGTCTCCGGGCGCGGGATCAGCACCGCCGGCGTCACCCGCAAGCTCAAGCCCGCCCACTCAACTTTGCCCAACAGGTACTGTAGGGGGATGCGCTCTTCCACCCTTTGCCGCCAAAGGGCCTGCACCTCCTCCAGGGGATCCCCCTCCCCAGCCGGAGCGCGACCCATCAGCCGCTCCAACGGCCCCCACCCCAGCCGTTCTTTGAGCAAAATGTCCACTTCCTCGGCAGGGATCCCAGCCGCTTTTGCCGCCCTCAGGGCTTGGGCACGCCACTCTGTTAACCGCTTCACCAGAGCAGACGGGGATCCCATCAGGGGCTTAGGTTAACGCTGAGGCTGGGGACTTGCAGAAGGATTGGCAGGCCGGGCCAGGGATTGGATATACTCCAGCGCCGAGCGAGAGGGGATAAAAGCGATCTTCTGCACATCGGCCTGTGCGTCGGGAGCCAACATGCGCTCCACCACAATGGCCAGCGAGGTCACTTCAATCTGGGTCTTTCCAACTACATCCGGGTTCTGCGCTGCCGCTCGATCCAAAGCCCTCCGCAAATCGTTGCGGTCGAAGAAGAAGGGCACCACCTCATGGCCATCCTGCTCGATGGTCAGCAGCCCCTCTCCGGAGCGGCCATAGAACAGAGGCACACCAATCGCTTCTGCAGGCACATCTTGACCGGTTTCCTTCAGCACCTGCTTGGCTGCTTCCACATCAGAAGCCCGAGGCACCACCTCAAAATACAGGTCACTATTCTTGGCGCGCTCCTCTTCCGATTTTTCGTAGGCATACCCCAGCGAGAGAGGCACCACCCGGGCTTGACTGGCTATCTCGGGGTTGCTGGCTTTCACCTGCTCCAACACTTGCTGGGCCTGGGCCTGATCCAGCCAGAAGGAAACCACTTGGATGGTGCGGCCATCTCGCTCCACATTGGCGACAACGGGGGTGCCGTTCTGAGACACAATGGCAAAAACAGGCACCAGATTTAGCCGCTCCGCCACCTCTTGCCGGCTCATGGGGCCTGCGGCTGCCTGAGCCAGTAGGGCATTCTCCTGAGCCCAAACAGGAGTCACAGCCAAACCCCCCCAAGCTGTTCCGATCAGGATCCCGGCTACGCCGCCCACCTGAGCTGCACAGCGGCAGAGGGAGCGCACAGGCGATACTACATTACAACGCGTCATTCTCATCTCAACTCCCGGCATCGCGCCTTGTTCTGGTTGCTATGGGGTCAGCTTCCTAAGTACTAACCAACAGCCTGGGGCAAATCAAAAGCTGCCTAGATTAAACCCGCTCAACAGGGCTTAGGCTAGCGATGCGGCACACTCTCAGCCTTAGGATCCCGGTTGGCCATCGCTGACAACACCCCGGCACACCTATCTTGAAGAGCGCTCTTGGGCCACCCTAGAAGCCAAGGTTAGAACATCTGCTCGACCTCTGTCGAGGGGCAAAGCCCCTGTTTTGGGTGGGGATCCCGCATCACCCAATACTATATACGGAGTCGCATACAACTGATCCACGCTAGATGCAGATCCCTCCGAGGGTTGTGTACCCAGCTCTCCCATAAAACGCTGCCTATTCCAGCCTTGTTCGGCGGTGTCCTGATGTAGCCGCGCAAACGTGGCAGCTGCTGTTAACTTTTGTTAAGGTAGGGGTGTTAACCCACAGCTGTAGGGAGCATTGAGTCATGGCTAAGATCTTCACCGCTGAATTCAACCAATTTGAGACCATCAACGCTACTCAGGCCTGGTCTTTGTTTTTCACCATCAGCGCTTCCGATCGGCTGCTGGGTGACAACCCGGCTGTTGGCCGCTACCTAACGTTGGCTTTGTTCAGCGCCGTCCTCACCGGGATCCTGAATGTGCTGGTGGCTTCTTAGCTAGACCCTTTGCGGACGGAACGAGTTTTTTGTTAAGAGGTCGCCGGCAGAGGCAGCTTGACCTGAGACAAGGGGATCCTGCTCTCAGGTTTTTTGATTTTGAATGGGAAAGGATCCCTTGTTCTCTTTGTGGGGCTGTCTTCCGATGAAAGCTGCTGGGATAGATTTCGCGGAAACGGATCACTTTGAGGCGCCGCCTCTGACCACCAAGTTGCCCCTGCTGCTGGCCCCGGCGGGGGATTGGGAGTGTGCCAAGGCGGCAGTGGAAAACGGAGCCGATGCCATTTACTTTGGGCTGGAGCGCTTCAACGCCCGGATGCGCGCCCGCAACTTTACGGAAGCGGATTTGCCGGAACTGATGGCCTGGCTGCACCGGCGGGGGGTACGGGGCTATGTTACTTTGAATACTCTGGTTTTTCCAAGGGAGCTGACGGAAGCCGAGGGATACATCCGCTCGATGATTGCGGCGGGGGTGGATGCGGTGATTGTGCAGGATATTGGCATCGCCCGCCTGATCCGGCATCTTTCCCCCGATTTCCCCATCCATGCTTCCACGCAAATGACCATCACCAGTGGAGTGGGAGCGGAGTTTGCCGCTGAGCTGGGCTGTGAGGTGGTGGTGCTGGCGCGGGAATGTTCCCTCCAGGAAATCGCCCAGATCCAGGCCTATCTGCAAGAGAAGGGATCCTCCCTATCTCTGGAGGTCTTTGTGCATGGGGCGTTGTGCGTGGCCTACTCGGGGCAATGTCTGACCAGCGAGGCGCTGGGGGGGCGTTCGGCCAATCGGGGGGAATGTGCCCAAGCCTGCCGCATGCCCTATGAGCTGGTGGTAGACGGGATCCGCCGCGACTTGGGGGAGAAGCGGTATCTGCTCAGCCCTCAAGATTTGGCCGGGCTGGAGGTGCTACCGGAGCTGGTGAAGCTGGGGATCCGCTGTCTGAAAATTGAGGGCCGGCTGAAATCCCCAGAATATGTAGCCAATGTAACGCGGGTGTATCGGCAGGCCTTGGATGCGCTGGGGGTGGGACAGCCGTGGCAGCCCTCGCAACAGGAACGCTACGAGCTGGAGATGAGCTTTTCTCGCGGGCTCTACACAGGCTGGCTGCGGGGCATCAACAACCAGGAGCTGGTGCACGCGCGGTTTGGCAAGAAACGGGGGGTTTACCTGGGGCAGGTGGTGGGGATCCAACAGGATCAGGTGGGGATCCGGCTGGAGGCACCCCTCAAAGCCGGGGATGGCGTGGTGTTTGACCAGGGGCAGCCGGAGTTACCGGAGCAGGGGGGACGGGTTTACCGGGTGCAAGAGAAGCAGGGGCTGGCCTGGCTCAGCTTCGGAGAGGGGGTCATTGATCTCAAACGTCTGCGGGTGGGGGATCGCCTCTGGAAGACCAGCGACCCGGAACTGGAAAAGCGCCTGCGCCAAAGCTACGCCGGGGATCACCCCCGCTTTCAGCGGCCCGTCCACATGGAGGTTCACGGCCAAGTGGGATCCCCGCTGACGCTGATCCTGCGGGATGAGCAAGGTCATACGGTGCAGGTGGATTCGCCGCTGCCCCTGGAAGCTGCCCACCGCCAACCCCTCACCACCGAAAAACTGCGACAGCAACTGGGCCGTTTGGGCTCCACCCCCTTCAAATTGGAATCCCTGCACAATGCCTTGCAGGGGGAGGTAATGCTGCCGGTGAGCCTGCTCAACCAGATGCGCCGACAAGCGGTGGAACGCCTACAAGCTCTGCGAGCTCAGCCCCCGCGCTGGCAACTCAATCCCGAAGCTCGCTGGCAAGATCTGGTGCCTTCTCAGGAGGAGCCCGAAAGGGGATCCCCGCAGTTGGTGGTGTTGGTGCGGGATCCGGCGCAACTGCCGGCGGCGATAGCCAGCGGTATTAGGCAGATCTATCTGGAGTTTGAGGATCCCCGCCGCTATCGGGAGGTGATCCGCACAACCAAAGCCGCCCATCCCGAGGTGGAACTGTGGGTCGCTCCGCCCCGCATCACCAAGCCAGGAGAAACCTGGATCCTAAAGCAAGTGTTGGTCGGCGGAGCCGATGGCTACTTGGTGAGAAATTACGACCATCTCCGTTTTTTTGCCGGGCAGCGCTGCATTGGGGATTTTTCCTTGAATGTGGCCAATCCCATCACGGCCCACTATCTCAAAACCCGCTACAACCTAGAGCGCTTGACGGCTTCCTATGACCTCAACCACGAGCAACTGGGATCCCTGCTGCAAGCCGGCCCCGCCCATAGGTATGAGGTTACCCTTCATCAACATATGCCCCTGTTCCACATGGAGCACTGCGTCTTTTGCGCCTTTTTATCCAGCGGAACGGATTACACCAATTGTGGTCGCCCATGTGAAAAACACGAGGTGAAGCTGAGGGACAGGGCCAATGTCGAGCACATTTTGAAGGCCGATGCCGGCTGTCGGAATACCCTCTACAACGGCAAGGCCCAAACGGGGGCAGAATATGTGCCGAAATTATTGGCCTTGGGCCTGCGCTATCTGCGCATCGAATTTTTGCATGAATCCCCCGCCGAGATCCAACAAACCCTGCACCGCTATCAGCAACTCCTACAAGGTCAACTCAGCGGATCCCAACTGTGGCAGGAGCTGAAGCTACACAGCCAATTGGGGGTTACGCGCGGGTCTTTGGAGAGTTAACGGCTGCGCTGTCTTTCTCTAGGGCGCCGGCTCTGCAGCTGTGCTCCGACCGGAGCAATGCGAAAAACATTCCGGCAAAGTTGGCGTAAAATTTCCTCAGGGTATTGTTATTCCCAGGTGCTTCCCCAACCTCTTCTCAGCTTTTTCTCTATCCTCTGGTTGCCGTGAAACACACCCTCAGCGCCCTCGTGCAGGATCAGCCTGGCGTTTTAACCCGCATTGCGGGGATGTTTGCCCGTCGCGGCTTTAACATCGACAGCCTCACCGTTGGCCCCACCGAACGACCGGGGATCTCTCGCATCACCATGGTGGTGCAGGGAGATGAACACGATGTGGAGCAGATGACGAAGCAGCTCTACAAGCTCATCGACGTGCTGAAAGTTACCGATATCACCCATGTTCCCTGCGTGGAACGGGAGCTGATGCTGGTCAAGGTCAATGCCAGCCCCGATACCCGCTCCGCCATTATGGATGTGGCCCAAATGTTTCGCGCCCGGATTGTGGATGTGGCGGAGGAGTCTTTGACTCTCGAGGTAACCGGGGATCCCGGCAAAATGGTGGCCATCATCAAGATGTTGACCAGCTTTGGCATCCGTGAGATCGCCCGTACCGGCCTGGTGGCTCTCACCCGCGAGTCCGGCGTGAATACGGAATACCTGAAGCAACACCCCACCTTAGTTACCGTCTGATGGCCTCAGGGGAAGCGATGCCAAAACTGGGGTGGAGTTGTAGGGGATCGGTTCTGCGGGGCACGATTAGCCTTGTGGCTATTGTGCTGGTGGGGCTGCTGGCCGGCTGCGGCCCTAGACCGCCAAAGCCGATTGTGCAGCAGGCCCTCGCCTATCAGATCGCTCATTTGTCCGGGCCGGTGGGATCCTTAGTGGGCAGCGACCGGTTGTCGGCACATCTGGAATTGCAGGATGTGAAAATCCGCCAGGATCGCCGTGAACCTTTGCTGTTAGTCTCAGGAGAAACCCTGGAAGGCCATCACCTCAGCGGCACCTACACCCTAATCGTGCATCCGCCGGGATCCCGCCGCCCCTATCGCCGCAAAGGGGATCCCTTCCAGATCACCCTGGCCCACCAAAAGGCACAAACTGTTGCTACACAACGCTCGCCCGACCGCGTCAAAACCGTGCCCGAACGGTGGCTGCTGGCCTACAGCTCACCGGATTCCAAGACTTGGGAGGTCATCGACTTTCTGCCTCAGCCCGCACCGGCACCGGAGTTGCCTCCTGCTGGGCCAGAACCTACACTGCCGGCAACTGCACCTGCTGCCGCCGACGTTGGCAGGACGGAGTCCGATGGAGCTCCCAGCCCTACCAATACTTCTACTCCCACCTGAAGCAGAGTTATGGGGATGTCCCAGCTCACCGCAGCAGAGCTGCCCCCCAGCCAAATAGCCCATCCACCAACAGGGTATTCAGCACTGCTCCCGCAAATGCCCAATGGTGCAAGCGGCGGGATCCCTGGACTCTCCACAATCCAACACCCAGCAACAGAAGGCCCAAGCCGATGCCCCAACCCAGGCCCCAGGGGGTAGCCATTTTGTCGAGGGCCGCCCTAAAAGGGACAACCGCCTGCTCCAACCGGTCAAACTGCATCGCCTGCCGCCACTCAGGCAGCAGCCCCACCGAGTGAATGTAGAGATCTGTAACCGCCGTACCCCACAGGGAGCCGAGATAAAACCAGGTACCGATGCGGGCAAACCGTCGCCGTATCCCCCACCAGACAATCGGGATCCCCAAGGCTTCCATGGGCATGTGCCAAAGAGGCTCAAAGCGCAGCCATCCCCAATACAGGGATCCTGCCAGCCAAGTCAGGGTAAAGCCGTACAGCAAATCTCCCCACAGGCGGGTACGGGGCTGGGAGTAGAGATGCAAGCTAAGGCCCAGCCAGCCCAAAGACATCACCAAGCTGACCCAAGGGGCATACCGCACCAGGGGCGCTTGCACAAAAACGGGCAGACTCACGAGCAGAGCTGCCACTCCCCCAATGGCATGGTGGGATCGGAAACGCCTTTGAACCGAGAGAGGGTGGGGATCCAGCCCGGCCAAACGCTCAGAGGACAGCAGAGGCTCATCTTGGAGAGGGGGTAAAAAAGGTGTAGAAGACAAAATGCAATATTAAAAACCTTTACATCAGTTAACATAGCACCTTCTTTGCCCTTCCCTCTTCTCCCCAGCAGGAGCGGGGAAGCCTTGGGGGCCTGGCATTCTCTCTCCAGAGATGTCAGGGTGGGAAGGAGGTGCTGGCCGGAGGAAACCGTATGGACTTGTTGTTGGCAGGAGACATCGGGGGCACCAAAACCAGCCTCAGCCTTGTCAATGCCGAGGATCCCGAGCACAGCCTTTACCACTGCCGCTATGCCAGCCAAGATTACGCCAACCTCGCCCCAATGGTGGGAGAGTTTCTGGCCCAGGCTCGGCGGGAGCTGGGGCGAGATCCACAGCCTGCTGCCGCCTGTTTTGCAGTGGCCGGCCCCGTCATGGAAACAAGGGGCTCAGGGTCTGAGGGACAGACTGCCAAAGTGACCAACTTGCCCTGGGATCTGCAGTCGAGCCAATTGGCCGCAGAGCTGGGGATCCCGCGCGTAGCCTTGATCAACGACTTCAGCGCTGTGGGGTATGGCGTGCTTGCCCTCGGCGACCAGGATCTGGACACCTTGCAAGTGGGTGAGCGTCAACCGCGGGCTCCGATTGGCGTGATGGGAGCAGGCACGGGTTTGGGGCAGGCTTACCTTACCTGGGGAGAAGGGGGTTACCAAGTTCATGCCAGCGAGGGCGGTCACGTGGACTTTTCCCCGCGCACCCCTCTGGAGTGGGAGCTATTGAGGTATTTGCAAAAACGGCACGGACGTGTCTCCACCGAGCGGGTGGTCTCGGGGCAGGGGATCGTTGCCATTTATCAATTTTTGCGGGATAGCCAGTGGGGCTCAGGAGAAGAACAGCTGCTGGCCCAAATTGAGGCTTGGGAAAAGGGAGCTAAGCATATTGACCCGGCAGCCCAAATTGCCAATGCTGCCATGGAAGCACGGGATCCCCTGGCGGTGGAGTGTCTGCGGCTTTTCATCAGCCTGTACGGGGCTGCAGTCGGGAACTTTGCCCTACACCTGTTGCCGCGCGGGGGCCTGTTCATCGCCGGGGGGATCGCGCCCAAGCTCTTGCGCCTACTGCATCAAGGGGAGTTTTTGTCCTCGTTTTTGGACAAAGGGCGGATGCGTCCTCTCCTGGAGCAACTGTCGGTGCAGGTGGTGGTGAACGCGCAGGTGGGGCTGAGGGGAGCTGCTCGCTACGCCGCCAACCTTTGGTAGGGAGCAGCCGCTGCTACTGAGGTTGCCGCCCCGGCCCAGCAGGCGATCGCAGCAATCCCAATGGGTGCTGGAAAATCTCGCCCAGCTGCCCTTTGCCGGGATCCTAGACTTCTTCCTTGAGCCAGCAGATGGGGCAAGATGGGATTGCGCCTTTGCTGGGCTGGCCCCATACCGGAAAGCACTCCGCCTGGGGCTGCGCTATCCAACCGACAATGATTGCCACCACGCAGAGGGACTTCATAGAAACTTCATGGTTGATCCGATGAATCCAATCTTTTGGGCTTTGGGCATAGCTGTGCTGCTGGCCGTAGGCTTGGCAGCCTATCTGTTGACTGCTCGCAAATACGAGTCTCCCGCTTCCGTGGCCAAGTCTTACGACGAGTGGACTCGGGATGGGATCCTAGAGTTTTACTGGGGCGAACACATTCACCTAGGCCACTACGGCTCTCCTCCCCAACGAAAAAATTTTCTGCAGGCCAAGCACGACTTTGTCCACGAGATGGTGCGCTGGGGCGGGTTGGATCGACTGCCTGCAGGGACAACCGTGTTGGATGTGGGCTGCGGCATTGGTGGGAGCTGCCGCATCTTGGCCCGCGACTACGGCTTTGTTGTAACCGGTATCACCATCAGTCCTCAGCAGGTGAAGCGGGCACAGGAGCTGACCCCCCCCGATCTCAAAGTTGAATTTCGGGTGGCCGACGCCCTTGATCTGCCCTTCCCCGATGCCAGCTTCGATGTGGTGTGGTCCATTGAGGCAGGGCCCCACATGCCGGACAAGGCCCGCTATGCCCAAGAGATGCTGCGGGTGTTGAAGCCAGGGGGAATCCTGGTGGTGGCCGACTGGAACCAGCGGGACGACCGGCAAAAGCCCCTGAACTTTTGGGAGCGGCTGGTGATGCGGCAACTGTTGGATCAATGGTCACACCCTTCCTTCTCCAGCATCGAAGGCTTTGCCGAGCAGTTGGAGGCTACCGGGCTGGTGGCAGGACGAGTGGAAACCGCCGATTGGACTCAGGAGACCCTTCCCTCTTGGCTGGATTCCATCTGGCAGGGCATTGTCCGTCCCGAAGGGTTGCTGAAGTTTGGCTTGGTGGGCCTGATTAAGTCGCTACGGGAGGTGCCCACTTTCTTGCTCATGCGCCTGGCTTTCGGCACAGGGCTGTGTCGCTTTGGCATGTTCCGGGCCGTGCGAGCCGCCACGTCGGCAGACTCCACCCGCACAGAAGTGGTTGCCCACAGCAGCCAATAGGAGAATAAGAGAGATGACAACTCTTGCTCCCACTCCGGATACTTTGGCAGCCCTCTACGACGTGATTATCGTCGGCGGAGGCATCGCGGGCTTAACCCTAGCTTGTGCCCTGCGGGGATCCGGCCTGCGGTTGGCCCTCATTGAGGCCCAGTCGGCTGAGGCAGTCAAACAGCGCCCCCTGGCCTATGCCCTTTCGCCGCTGTCAATCCGCATCTTCCGGGCCGTCGGGGTGTGGGAGGCGCTGGCTCCCCACATTACGCCCTTTGCTCAGGTGATTTTAACCGACGCCAACGCTCCCCAGCGGGTGACGTTTAGACCGGAGGATGTGGGGGAAGCGGCAGTTTTCTACTGTGGCGAGCATGCCTGGCTGCAGCAGGCGCTCCAGGAGCAGGTGGCTGCCGATCCCAAAATTAGCTGCTACTACGAAGCCAAGGTGGAGAGCGTAACCTATGGGAAGGCTGCAGCCGAGGTAGAGCTGGAAACGGCCCAGGGGCGTCGCCAACTGCGGGCCTCCCTGGTGGTCGCCGCCGACGGCCTGCGCTCCCAGGTGCGGCAGTGGGCAGGGATCCCTAGCGACGGCTGGGACTATTGGCAGTCCTGCATCACCGCCTTGGTGGCCCCTTCCCAAGACCACCAAAACATTGCCTACGAGCGCTTCTGGCCTGCCGGCCCCTTCGCCATCTTGCCCCTGCCCGGCAACCGCTGTCAGGTGGTCTGGATCATGCCCCACGAGCAGGCCAAAGCCACCCTGGCCCTTCCTCAGGCCGACTTCTTGGCCGAGATGCAGCGCTACTACGGCGGTCAGAGCGGCCAGCTCACTTTGCTGAACCGGCCCCAGGTTTTCCCGGCTCGCCTACGGCAAAGCCGCCGCTACTATCAGCATCGTCTTGCCTTAGTGGGAGATGCCGCCCACCACTGCCATCCGGTGGCTGGCCAAGGGCTCAACCTCGGCATCCGCGACGCCGCTGCCCTGGCCCAGGTGCTCCTAGACGCCTGGAGACGGCATGAGGATCTGGGAGATGTCAAAGTCCTGCGCCGCTACGGTCGCCGTCGCCGCTGGGAAAACTGGGTGGTGCTGCTCTTCACGGATCTGCTCACCCGCACTTTCTCCAACTCCTACTGGCCCGTAGTGGTTATGCGGCGGTGGATCCTGAGAGGGATGATGGCCTTCCCCCCCCTGCGGTGCTTGCTGCTGTGCTTGATGACGGGACTTTGGGGGAGCTCTCCCTAAAGTCCCAGCTCCTCCTTGGCCTTCTGAGCGGCCAGGAGCACCTCCGCATCTTCGGCCTGCGACCAGTCGGGGTCGGCGATCTCGGCGTAGAACCTTTGGTCGTAGGAGCGGGTTTGCACCACCACCGGCATAGGCACGGCGTGGCCGAGAAGGAGGGCCTGTTGTTTGGAATCTAGCTTGGCCAACACCGTTTTCAGGTTCTGGCTACCCGCCACCCCTGTGAACACCGCCTCGATATCTTGGTCGTCGTTGAGGAGTGCCGTAATGCGAGTGCCCAACTGCGACATCACCTCGCTGTCGATGCGGGAAGGGCGCTGATCCACCACTAGCAGCGTGACAAAGTACTTGCGCATCTCGCGGGCAATGGTGCCGAAGATGGTCTGCTTGGCCGCCCGCGGATTCAAAAAGCGATGGGCCTCCTCAATGGTGATGCATAGTTGACGGGGCCGGTCGAGGGGATTTTTGGATTGCAAGTACCGCTCCGTCTGATGTACGTAGGCCTGGTGAATGCGGCGGGTGATGACGTTGGCAGCCAACATGTAGGAAAGCAAGTTGGACTGGGATCCAAACTCGATAACCACGTGAATGCCGCGGCTGAGGGCATCCAAAATCTGGCCGATGTAGTTGTGGGGCAGGGTGCTGCGGATGTACTTGAGGTTGTCAAGGCGGGTGAGCTTGCGCTGCAGGGCCATCATCGAGGCTTTGTTGCCCATTTTCTGTTCGCAAAACTCTTGAATCTCGGTGTTGGAAAGGCTCAAGAGGCGGCCGATCCAGTCGCGGCCAAACTCGTTGCGCAGGATAATGGCGTTTTCCAGGCTGGCTTCCGATAGGTTCAGCTCCTCTGCCAACAGGGCCAGATCCTCCACCTCGATCTGGTTGTAGGCGATGAAGAGCTCCTGCGCATCCCGCACCCCTCGCCGCCGGGTGGAATCGGGATCCAGGGTATAGATTTGTACCTGACCGGGAAAGAGCTGCCGCAAGCCTTTCACAGTAGTGGCGTGCTTGTCTTCGCTGGCCGCCTCCCAGCCGTACTCGGAGTGCATGTCAAAGATCAGGTTCACCGCCGCCCGTTTGCGGATGATACCGGCCAGGATCAGGCGGGCTAGAAAGGACTTGCCGGTGCCCGATTTGCCGAAAATGCCGTTGCTGCGCTCCACCCAGCGATCCAAGTCCAAACAGATGGGCACAGCCATGTCGAGGGGCTGGCCGATAGCAAAGTTGCGCCGCTCCGGGTCATCTTCCCAACCGAAGACGGTGCGAAAGTCCAGTTCCCGTGCCTCATACACCTGTGAAAAATGGGCGGGCACTGTTTTCACGGGCAGCAGCTCCATGGCGCCAGCGGAAGGGGGTTCTTGGCCGAGGGGAGCTGCCAACGCTTCTGGCCGTTCGGGATTGACCAGGGGATACAGCCTTTCCCCTTCCGTTTGCCGCGGCACCAACATCAGCATCGGGGTGAGGGCAATAATGCCATAGGTACCGGTACCGGCCAGCACCTCCTGCAGCAAGGTCTCTTCCGGGCGGGGGGGATTGACCAGAATTTGGGGGTTGCTGGTTTCTAGGGTAACGTCAGTAAGCAGGCCAAAGAAGCGGTTGCGCTGCCCCTGGATCACCACGAATTTGCCCACCCGCAAGTCTTCTACCGAGACACCGGGATTGAGGCGAGCTTCCAGCCCTCGACTCAGGGATCCCTGAATCACGGTGGCCAAAGGTTGAGGAGGGGTCATGGCAGTGGGGGTTGGGTTCCAGATGCCTTATTCAGCTAGAAATCGCAGGAGCCCCGCACTGTACCCGTAGGGTCAGTGTCGGGAGGAATGCGGAAGTTATGATAGAACCATGACCCAAGTCCTGACCGTCTCCTGCAAGCTCAAGGTGTCCCAGTCGCAGGCCGCAAAGTTGGATGCGACAATGGATGCCTTTGTGCAGGCGTTGAACTGGGTCAACCAAAACACACCAGAAAAAGTAGTCAACGCAGTCAAACTCCAGTCCCTTTGCTATTACCAGATTCGCGCTCGGTTTGGCTTGTCCAGTAACTTGGCTCAACAGGTGTGCAGACGGGTAGCGGGTTCCCGCAAAGTGGCTAAGCAGAAAAAGCGTCCCGTCAAGGAGTTTAAGAGCGGCTTTGTTACCTACGACGCCCGTATCTTTTCGTTCCGTCAAAAAGACTGGACGGTGTCGCTGACCACGGTGGAGGGTCGGGAGCGCTTTGAGCTGGCGATTGGCCGTTACCAGAGAGAACAGTTGGCAGGCTCCAATCCCAAATCTGCCACTCTGGTCAAGCGCAAAGACGGTTTCTACTCCATTCAAATCTGTGTGGAAACGGAGCCATCCCCACCGCAAGGCACGGATAGAGTGCTGGGCGTGGATTTGGGAAGGACGGATATTGCTCATACATCGGAAGGAGATAACTGGAATGGACAGCAGTTGAACAAAGTCCGCGACCACTACTCCCGGTTGAGGGCGGTACTCCAACGCAAAGCCAGTAAGGGCACACGCAGTTCGCGGCGCAGATGCCGTCAACTGCTGCAACGGCTGTCTGGCAAGGAGAGACGCTTTCAAGCGTGGGTTAATCATCGCATCTCCAAAGCTATTGTCTCCAGGGCAAAAGCTACCAACAGTGCTATCGCTCTGGAAGACCTGACAGGGATCCGGGAAAGGGTTAATCAACAGCCACGGAGCAAGACAGAGCGTAGACGGGCCAACAACTGGGCGTTTTATCAACTCCGTCAATTTTTGGAGTACAAGGCTCTGCGTGCGGGGGTTGCTTTGATTCTGGTGCCGCCTGCCTACACGTCGCAGACCTGCCACCGGTGTTTGCACATTCATCCCGACCCTGCGCAATCCTACCGCAGTGGAAAGAAGTTTAAGTGTGGACACTGTGGATGGGAAGGGGATGCGGATTTGAATGGTGCGAATGTGATTGCGCTTTTGGGGGCTGCTGTAAACCAGCCTAGAGGTTCGTGGTTGGCTTGCCAACTGCAGGGCTACCGAAAGCCCGCCCTGTACTGCGAAGCAGTCAGGGTCGGGTAGTTTACTTGCCCATCTGTAAGCGGGCGCTGGTGCGGGGGGCGCCATCCTGCACAATCCAGGTGCGGACGATCTCCACTTCCTCCGGCGTCCAAAAGCCCAGACGGGACAGGGGCAGCCCGCGAGCTTGAATGTAAGCAATCTCAGGGGATCCGCCGCGAGCTTGGGGGCGGTTGGGGTTAATGGCGTTGAGGATGTAGGCGTGGCGGCTCGTCCACCGGGGATTGATCAACTCGCTATTGGGATCCCCTGGCCTGACATAGGCCATCGTGGCCTCATAACTGTCCAGCAACTGGGTGCGCTGCCGTCCTGCCGGCTGATGGCAACCCACACAACTGGCTTCTAGCAGCGGTTTGACATCCCGTTCGTAGGTAAATTGCGGTTCGGTGCGAAAACTCAGCTGAATGGCCTGCTCGAGGGGCAGCCCCTCTTGGGGAGAAAGCGTGAGGGTGTAACGGGTGCTAAAGCGCAAGGGATCCCGAGGCTTAAGCAACAACTCGTCTCCCTGCACATCAAAAATAACCGCTGCCGGCGGATCCAACTGAACCGCCAGACGTTGTAGATTGGGATCCAGTGGCCGATTGAATTGCAGCCGAATGACTCCATCCACAAAAACATCCTGCTGTTCGGGAGTAGGCTGGGAAGACACCCACTCCAAAAATGCCTGACTTTGAGAAGCATTCGACTGAGGCCAAACTTGCCGATGAGACTCGATGACAAAGAACGCTGCTGCCAACAACAACAGCCCCGCCCAAGTTCGCCACCGCCGCCAATGGCGAAAGACATTTGGCACAGTCGGAGTGTTCATTGTTGCAGACTCAATTCAACTGTTGTCAGAATAGCGAACTTGCCCACACTTCAGCCATTGATGAGGTACAAACTGCCAGGGATCCCCAGCGGATCATGAGGATCCCTTGTTTGAAAAGTAGAGAAACAATAAACACCGGAGCGAAAGGAAGAAGTCGCTGCTCCCAGGCCCCTGAGGGCTAAAAAGAATACCGAGGGCTTTACCCTGGCTGAGATGAGATCACCAGCAGGGAAAAGCGGCACAGGGAGGCAGCAAATCAGTTGACCCGCTCCAGCTTGATGTTGTGGTGGCCCAGCTTGATCTCAAACTCATCTCCGGGCTTGAGGCCCATCTTCTTGGTGTAGGCAGCTCCGATCAGGAGATTGCCATTCTTATGAACCGAAACCCGGAAGGTAGGAGCGCGGCCACGGGATCCATTTTCGTCACTAGCGCCGAGATCCACGCCAACGGCCTTCAACAGGGCGTTGTTAAACTGCATCAGATTCACTCGCTCCTGACCATTCTTGGTGTAGGTGACATAACCACAGGCGCGAGCTTTTTCCTTGCGATCCGCATTTCCCATTGAAGTTACCTTGTCGAGGAGCTCTTGGCCAGTGAGTGGTTTTGGTTTACTGGTTGTAGCCATATCGAGATGGTTTTAGGGACAACTGTTAGTGTAGCCAGAAACAAACAGCGATTGCAATAGAGTTTGATCCAACTCTTCTTAATTAGAGGGAATGAGTGCGCGACTGCAATGGGATCTGAGGGGTGGTTGCGCAAAACAGCAGTGGGGAATTCCCTCTGAAGGCCAGAACCTATGGGGGAGACTTTGGCTGAAATGGGGAATGATAGGCTCTCAGGCCCTATTCTCGACAGGGTCATCCGTCCAAGTCAAAGTATCTTTGGGCGAGGGATCCCCGCTTTGCCGCCGGAATTGAGCAAAAGCAGGGAAACTGGAAACAAGGCTGTTTGCGTGTCACTCAATATGGATCCCTTTTGGTCGGGGCGGCGTCTCCTCATTGGGGTGAGCGGGGGGATTGCTGCTTACAAAACGGCAGCTTTGGTGTCTGCTCTGGTGCAGCAGGGAGCAGAGCTCAAGGTGGTTTTGACAAAAGCTGCGGAACATTTTATTTCTCCTTTGACTTTTGCCACCTTGTCCCGCCAGCCGGCTTTTACGGATGCCGCCTTTTGGCAAGCAACACGAGGACGACCGCTGCACATCGAGTTGGGGGAATGGGCGGAGGCTCTCCTCATTGCACCCTTGTCGGCCAACACCTTGGGCAAGTTGGCTCATGGGCTGGCGGATAACTTGCTCACCAATGTGGTTTTGGCTTCCCGGTGTCCGGTGGCGGTGGCACCGGCTATGAATACGCAGATGTGGAAGGCGGAGAAGGTGGCCGAGAATTGGCAGCGGCTACACCAGGATCCCCGTTTTTGGGCCTTGCCGACGGCCAGTGGCCGCCTGGCCTGTGATGCGGTGGGGGAAGGGCGCATGTTGGAGCCGGAGGCCCTGCAGGAGTATGTGCGGGCTTTGCTCTGGACAGGGGGGAAAAAAGATTGGCAGGGCAAGCGGGTGTTGGTGACGGCGGGGGGTACACGGGAGCCCATCGACGCGGTGCGTTTTATCGGCAATCCGGCCAGTGGTCGGATGGGCGTGGCATTGGCGGTGGCGGCAGCCTGCCGGGGGGCGACAGTGACGCTGGTCCATGGGCCGTTGGGGATCCCTTTTGATCCAGCGCCCTTCGCCATTCGGGCCATTCCGGTGGAGACGGCAGCCCAACTGGAGGCGGCTTTGCAGGCGGAATTTCCCCAGGCGGATCTCTTGTGGATGGCTGCTGCTGTGGGGGATGTGCGCCCCTCTCAGGTTTACGCGGGGAAGCTGCCCAAAGCCGATCTACCCCAGATGTTGCCGTTGGAGCCGATCCCTGACCTGCTGGCAGCTCTGGCCCGCCACAAACGCCCTGGCCAACGCCTCATCGGCTTTGCCGCCCAAAGTGGGGATCCCTTGCCGCCGGCCAGAGAAAAGCTCCGCCAGAAGGGCTTGGATGCCATTGTGGCCAACCCCATCGACCAACCGGATAGCGGCTTTGGCAGCAGCCACAACCAAGGCTATTGGATCCCCCAGCAGGGAAGTCCAGAGCGGATCCCATTGGCAACCAAGCCAACCCTGGCCCACCGGCTGCTGGATCTGGCCCGGCAATTGGAGTTGGGCTACTTTAGTTAAACTCCCTCTCCCTCTGCAAGAGGGGCCGGGGGTGGGGGCTGTGCGGTACAGAACGCTAAACTTCCCGGAATAGCTGTTCGCGAACTGCCTCAAGAACCTGTGTAAAGCCACAGGGGCAAGCCCGAGGTGCTCACTTCAAACTGCAGACGGGCCAAGGCTTCTGCTGCCGGCAAAAACCGAGACCAACCTCTGCGCCGGGGGAGCAGGTCGTAGAACTTCGCATCCGTCGGCAAACCGGCCAGCTCTGCCGCCCAAAGGCGGGCATCTTCCTCTGTGCCCAAGCGATCCACCACACCCAAGTGGAGGGCCTGCTCTCCGCTGAAAATGCGGCCATCGGCAAAAGTTTTGACCACATTCAAACTCAACTTGCGGGCAGCAGCAACCGTCTGCACAAACTGGCCGTAGGTGATGTCGATCAACTCTTGCAGGATGTTTCGCTCTTCTGGGGTCAGCTCGCGATCAAACGAGAGAATATCTTTGTAGGGGCCAGACTTAATTACCTTAAATGAAATCCCCACCTTATCCAGGAGGCGTTCGATATTGTTGCCTCGAATGATCACACCAATGCTACCGGTGATTGTTCCTGGGTTGGCAACAATTTTTTCGGCTCCCATGGCAATATAAACCCCCCCAGAGGCAGCAATGTTGCCAAAGCTGGCGACAATACGGGTGCCCTTTTTCTCTCGCAAACGCAAGAGGGCATTGTAGATTTCTTGGGAGTCGGCCACCGTCCCGCCTGGACTGTCGATGCGCAGCACCACAGCAGGGATCTGGTTTTCTTCCACCTCTTTCAGGGCCTTGAGAACCCGCTCGCGAGTTTTGCCATCAATGGCCCCTGCCACCTCAATGCGACCGATTTGCCGGCGCAAACCACCCAAGAATAATCGCTTCAGCATGGAAAAGAACTGGATAGGGATAAGTGCATATTCTGTATCATGAATGGCGGCTCATGGCTTGGTCAACCAGTTGCCTAGACGTTGCCATACACCGGGATCACCGCCCCTCGCAGATCCCGCGCTGCTTCTGAGACCAAAAAGGCGATCACCTGCCCGATGGACTCTGGCTTTACCCACAGCTCGGCTTGCTCGGATCCCATGGCAGCTCGGTTGGCCGGCGTGTCGATGATGCTGGGCAGGATGACGTTGGCTGTGATGTCGGTGCCTTGGGTTTCGGCGGCAATGGTACGGGTCAGGGCCACCACCCCTGCTTTGGAAGCGCAGTAGGCGGCCAATTGCGGGCCCGGCTCCACCGCTCCTCGGGATCCCACCGTTACAATCCTCCCATAGCCCTGTTGCCACATTCTGCGCAGGCTGTGCTTGCAGGTCAGGAATGTGGTGGTGAGGTTGAGGTCGAAGTCGCGATACCAGTCCGCCAAGCTGTACTCGTGGGTGGGGCCCATGGCAAAGCCCCCCACCAGGTGGATCAGCCCATCTACGCGGGGTAGGTCGGCAATGACGCGGGCAACCGCCGCCTCATCTGTTAAATCCACTTGCACAAAGCGAACCCGATCCAGAGCATTGGCCGGCAGTCGCTCCCGCAAAATGGCAAGATCTTTCTCTTGGCGATAGGTCAAGGTCAGCTCTGCTCCGCTGGCCAGCACCACGGGAACCACCCCCAAACCCAGCCCGCCTGTGCCGCCGGTCAAGAGGATTTGCTTGCCTTGGTTGCTTTGCATGGATGCACCTGCATTGACGAAAGGGATCCAGAACAAGATCGGGAAGGGACTTCAAAAACCCCAGAGGATGTTTGGGTTCGTCCAACTGAGCTTCCCTCTCTCACCCTACCCCGGTTCCTGCCCCTCTTGAAGAACAACAGCCCTTTTGGGCGCTTTCTCCAGCAGCAGGTCGCTCAAGGCCAGCCAGTGGGGCAGGGCCAGCTCTTCGGCGCGGGCATCGGGGTTGAGGCGGAGCTGAGCCAAAGCTGCTGCGACCACCTCTCGCTCCACCAAGCTTCCCAGGGCATTGACGAGCTTCTTGCGGCGGGTGGAGAACCCCTGTCGAAGGAGGTGGTTAAACCAGCAGGGATCCCGGACGGGGGTGGGGGCGGGGCGGGGGGTGAGGCGAATCACAGCAGATTCCACCTTGGGGGCGGGCTTGAAAGCGGTGGGGGGCACCCTGCAGATCAGCTCGCAATCGGCCAAATACTGCGTCCGCAGGCTCAGAGCACCATAGGCTTTGCTGCCGGGGCCGGCCTGCAAGCGCTCGGCCAGCTCTTTTTGCACCAGAAGGACAATGCGCTCGAACTGCCGAACCGGCTGGGCCGGGGATCCGAGCACCTTTTCCAAAATGGGGCCGGTCAGGTTGTAGGGGATATTGGCCACCAGCAGGCGGGGTTGAGGAGGCAGCGGCAGGCGGAGAAAATCTCCCTCCAGCAGGTGAAAACGGGGTTGGCCGGCGAACCGTTTTTGCAGCAGTCGGCACAGATCCCGGTCGATCTCCACCGCCACCACCTGGACACCCTGGGCCAGCAATCGCCGCGTCAGTTGGCCGGTGCCGGGGCCGATCTCCAGCACCCAAGTGGGATCCGCGTCTCCCTCTAGATCATTCAACTGGGCAGCCCGCACAATCGCCTCGTGAACAGCGGGATCCTTGAGCCAATGCTGACCAAACCGTTTACGAGGATAGGGCATGGGGGAATGTTCGCGCAGTGCTGCGCCGCAACTGAGAGGTACCCAGAGCGGTTGAAGGAGAAATGGCCGGGTGGGTCATCGCTGGACTGAGTTGGGAACAGAAATCAAGTTGGGATCCGCATCCTCAGGTCTATCTCGGGCGGGTTGAGCAGGGAGCGCCTCTGGGTTCGGATCCCCGCTCAGGAGCGGCTTGCGGTAGAGGGGCACCGTAAAGGTGACGGTGGATCCCAGCCCTTCGCCCAGGCTGTAGAAATTGATTTCCCCTCCCATCGCCTCCACCAGGCGTTGGCTGATGGCCAGGCCCAAGCCGGTTCCTCCATATTGGCGGGTGGTGGAACCATCCACCTGCGTGAAAGCCTGAAACAGCTTCTGCTGCTTTTCCAGCGATACCCCGATCCCGGTGTCGATGACGCGGATGCGGGCCAAACCCGGGTTGCCGGGCAGGATATCCGCCCGCACGGTTACTGAGCCTTTGGGGGTAAACTTGATGGCATTCCCCACCAAATTGAGCATCACCTGCAACAGACGCTGATAATCTCCCAAGAGCAAAATCTGATCTGCAGTGTTGGGCAAGTGAAAGCTCAGTTGTAAGCCCTTTTGGCTGGCCTGCAAGCTGGTCTTGGCCTCCACATCCTTAAACAAGGCTCGCAGGTCGCAGGGCTGGAACTCCAACTGCATTTTGCCCGCCTCGATCTTGGCAATATCCAGCACATCGTTGATCAGGGCCAGCAGGTGCAGGGCAGAGCGATAGGCCTCTTGCAAAAAGTCCAGCTCCTCTTCGCGGTTTTCGGCCATCCCGTCCAGCACCAGCTTGATAAAGCCGATGATCCCGTTGAGAGGGGTGCGCAGCTCGTGGGAGGTGTTGGCCAGGAATTGGCTTTTCAGTTGGTTGGCCGATTCCGCTTGGGCACGGGCCTGCTCCAGCTCCTTATTTTTCTGGCGCAGAGTTTGGTTGGCTAACTGCAAGCGGGTTGCCAGTTGGCGACTTTGATCCAGCAAAATGGCGTGGGCAATGGCTGCGCCCAGGTAGGTGGCAATGCTCTGGAGTACCTGAATGTGGCTTGGCTGCCAAACAGGAACCCTGTTCGGATCCAGCATTTCCAGCCAGAGCAGGCTGTTGGCGTAGCCCTGGTAAGACATGGCAATGGCCAGATGTCGCCCCGCCTCCACCGGTTCTTCCTGTCTGAGGGCCTGCAACAAATGGGGGTAATCTGCCAGCTTCAGGGTCTGGTGGAGCAGGGAGGGATCCCCAGGATGGCGGCGGTACTCGGCATTGACCGTGAGGGAGTCTTGCCCCACCTCGTAGAGGGCCATCAGGCAGCGATCTACCTCAAACAGTTGCCCCAACTGCTCCACGGTCTGCTGGCACAGTTGCCGGATATCGAGGGAATGCCGGATGTTGCGCACCAACTGCGTCGTGATCCCCTGTACCGGATCGGCCGGGAGAGCATGGGGCTGGCTGTTGGGGCTGCTGGTTCCTCCGGCCAACGCAAAAGGCGTAGCCCCCAGCAACTTGCCCACTGCCGCAACCGCCACCACCTCCCCTTCCGTGTCCCGTACAGGGTTGAGAGAAAGATGCAGATGCAACTTGTAGCGGGGCGAGAGCACCTGACATTCGTAGGAGAGGGGATCCCCGCTTGCAAAGACCTGGTTGAGCTTGGCTTCGTACTCTCCAGCGTTGGCCACCTCCCAGATTTGCTGTCCGCTCACGATGTGCTGAGGGTGGATGCCATATTTCTCGGCATCTTCCCAGTAAAAACTCCAGAAGCGCCTCTGGCGATCCTGCGTGTAGAACATCGGAGTGGGTCGGAGCACATCCATGGGGGAGGAGACCACCATTGCGCTAGGGGAACGTAGGCCAAAACTCAGGTTTTTCCAGAGGAAGCCGGGCTGGCCGGATCAGAGGCCGGGCGGGTTAGTGGGGCAGAGTCCTTGTTGAGGCGGGCGAAGATCATGCGGCCTGCTGAGGTTTGAATGGCGCTGGTCACAACCACAGAGCGGGTTTTGCCCACAGAGCGCTGCCCTTCTTCCACCACCACCATGGTGCCGTCTTCCAAGTAGCCCACCCCTTGACCTGGCTCTTTTCCTTCGCGGGTGATCTTGATATCAAAGCTGTCGCCGGCAACATAGATGGGCCGCAGCGCCTCGGCCAACTCATTCACATTCAGCACCTTGACCCCCTGCAGAGCCGCCACCTTCTTCAGGTTGTAATCGGTGGTAAGCAGCGTTCCCCCCACGGTTTGGGTGAGGCGCACCAGCTTTTCATCGACAGTGGTCAGATCTGGATAGTTGGCTTCGTGAATAACGAAACGATCGGGGTAGGCCTCTCGCAAAGACTGCAGGGTATCCAAGCCTTTGCGGCCCCGCTCTCGTTTTTGGGCATCGGCTTTGTCGGCAATGGTCTGCAATTCCGTCAGCACAAAGCGAGGAACCACCAGGGTTCCTTCCAAAAAACCTGTCTCGATTAACTGAGCCACTCGGCCATCGATGATGGAGCTGGTGTCCAAAACCTTGGCCGTGGCAGCCACCACATTGCCCTCCGCCCAGAGGGCTGCCTGCAAAGCATAGTTGGGGTTAAACAGCCGCAGCAGCGAGGGGCCGTGGGTATCGGCCAGGCTGACCCCCAGATAGGCAAAGGCCAAGCTGAAAAAGACCGAAGCCAGCGGCTCGAGGAACCTATTGAGTTGGGGGGGCAGGGGCAGCAAGTAGACAGGAGCCATGGCCAGATTGGCAATCACCAAGCCGATCACCAACCCCACCGAGCGGCTGATCAACACGTCCGGCGGCAAGGAGCGCACATTGGCCTCGAAGCGACGGTAGCTCCAGCGCACCAGGGATCCCAAAGCCAGTCCTGCCAGCACGCCAAAGCCGCTGGTGACGACACGGGCTCCTTCCACATTGGCCCCCTGAATGGCGGCAGGAGGGAGCAAATCCAGGCCGTAAAACCCGAGACCAGCCCCGGCCAACATGAAGATCGCGATCAGTAAAGCGTCTAGCATAAGAAATAAAGACGGCCCTGCTGAGTGGGTGATGCTGCTGGGAATAGGCAAATCTGCTCCCTACTCATTCTAGTCGTCTGGTGTTGGAGGGATCCGGACAACCAAGCCAGCCCTCCCCCAGAAGGATTCAGACTATGCTGAAATCATAGCGATCCCTTGCCAGCTTGAGGGATCTGTGGAGCATGCCTCTAACCCCCAAAACCCTGAACTTTGCTGAATTTACTGAGCTTTAGGCGGTTTGGCAAAAGTCATTGAGAGGGATATAGTAGACCAAGTTTCCCCCTGATCCTTGAGTCCACCGCAACGGTTGCCGGGAAGTGAAGGGGGAAAGCGCTCGGGGGGTATTCCTCAGGGCTTTGCGGGATACCGCCTTCCTGCTTGGACTCCGTCCCGCTGACGCGAACAGAGATAGGCAGGATGCGATCGCTTCTTTCCTGAACCATGTTCAGGAGAGTTCAGCGTGAATGTATCAGAAACCGCTACAATCCAAATCTCAACGAGGCTAAAAGCAACCATGGCACAAGCACTGGAACTCAATACCGAGAACGTCGAGAAAGTCCTGAACGAGCTGCGTCCTTACTTGATGGCCGATGGGGGCAATGTGGAATTGGTGGAAATCGATGGCCCGGTGGTCAAGCTGCGCTTGCAGGGGGCCTGTGGAGCCTGCCCCAGCTCGACCATGACTCTAAAGATGGGCATTGAGCGCAAGTTGCGGGAGAGCATTCCCGATATTTTGGAGGTGGAGCAGGTATTCTGAGGGGCCCTGTAGGTTTTTGTGAGATTCCTTTAGGGTTCTTTATCATGTGTTGGATTATGTGCCTTGACAAATAGCCTCGGGTGGCTCTCTGCTCCCCACTTCTTTCTTCTGTGCCTTCTTCAGAGCTAGCGCATGTCTGTTCTCCTCTCCATCGCCATTCTCGCCCTGCTGATCCTGGTGCATGAGGCAGGGCACTTTGCGGCAGCCAAACTCCAAGGGATCCACGTCAACCGCTTCTCGCTGGGGTTTGGCCCGGTGTTGTGGCGATACCAGGGCAAGGAGACAGAGTACGCCATTCGCGCCCTGCCGCTGGGGGGCTACGTGGGCTTTCCTGACGAGGATGAACATTCTCCCTACCCGCCCGACGACCCGGATCTGCTGAAAAACCGCCCCGTGTTGGATCGCCTGGTGGTGATGAGTGCAGGGGTGATGGCCAACCTGATCTTCGCCTATCTGGTGCTGGTGTTGATGTTTGCCTGGGTGGGGATCCCCTCGGTAACGCGCCTCCATCCCGGCATTCTCATCCCTCAGGTGATGCCCGATAGCCCGGCGGAGCGGGCCGGCCTGAAGGCAGGGGATGTGGTGTTGCAGGCAGCAGATCGCGATTACAGGGGGATTGCCGACGAGACGGCGGCCTTGGCAGCTCTGAACGATTTTCAGGTGCTGATCCGCAGCAGCGAGAACCGGCCCATTCCCCTGGAGGTGCAGCGTGGGGAAGGGGATCCCCTGCAATTGACGGTGATCCCAGAGGTGCGGGGAGAGACGGTGGCCATTGGAGTGACCTTGGCCCCCCACCAGGAGGTGACCTTGCGTCCCCCTCAGAGTGTGGCTGAGATCCTCACGGAGGCGGGAAATGCCTACCAGCGGGTGGTGATGCTCAATCTGAACGGCTTGCGGCAGTTGCTGCAGAATTTCCAAAGCACGGCTGCTCAGGTCTCCGGCCCGGTGGGGATCGTCAAGATTGGGGCGGATCTGGCCCGCGATGACGCCGCCAGCCTGTTTAATTTCACCGCTTTGATTAGCATTAACCTGGCCTTTCTCAACCTGTTGCCCCTGCCCGCCTTGGACGGGGGACACATTGCCTTTTTGATCCTGGAGGCGATTCGCGGCAAACGGCTGCCCAAGCATCTGGAGGAGCGGGTGATGCAGACGGGCTTGGTGTTGTTGCTGGGATTGGGGGTGGTGCTGATCTTCAAAGACACCCTCGCCATTGTCACCGGGTCGGGCTAGGGGAAGATGGCCAGCAAACGGGCCTTGCGCCAGCGAGCTTTGGAGATCCTGCTCCGGCTGAAGCGCCACTACCCCAACTCCACCTGTGCCCTCCACTACCGGACGCCGCTGCAACTTTTGGTGGCAACCATCCTCTCGGCTCAGTGTACGGATGAGCGGGTGAATCAGGTAACGCCAGAGCTGTTTCGTCGCTTCCCGGATGCCCAGGCCCTGGCGACAGCGCCGCGAGAGGAGATCGAGGCTCTCATCCATTCCACCGGCTTCTATCGCAACAAGGCCAAGCACATTCAGGAAGCCTGCCGCAGGATCTTAAGCCATTTCGGTGGCCAAGTGCCCCGCACCATGCCGGAGCTGCTCACCCTACCCGGCGTAGCTCGCAAGACGGCCAATGTGGTGTTGGCTCATGCTTTTGGCATCAATGCCGGGGTTACCGTCGATACCCATGTTAAGCGCCTCAGCCGCCGCCTCGGCCTCACTGAGCACGAGGATCCCGTGCGCATCGAAAAGGATCTGATGCAGTTGTTGCCGCAAGCGGACTGGGAGAACTGGTCTATCCGTCTGATCGACCACGGGCGGGCCATCTGCACTGCCCGCAGGCCTCTGTGCCAGCAATGTTTTTTGGCGGATCTCTGCCCCAGCGCTCCCCTCCTGAGACCGGCGGCACCGGATGAGAAAATGGATAAAAAAGCTACCAAAGCCTCGCCAACCTGAGAGGATGGTTTCTGGGCGCCCTGTATGGCTGAGCCGGCAGGGATCCCTCCCTTGCAGCACTTGTTTTGGCCGCCTCTCGCCCTAGAATAAGCTCCATGCAGGATAAACCCATGTCAGTCGCGCCCCCCGTTCTGGTCATTGCCGGCCTGACGGGAGCCGGGAAAACTTTGGCCATCCAGCAGTTGGAACAACTGGGGTACACCAGCCTAGAAGGGATCCCGCCTGCCCAGGTGATCCCCTTGGTTGAGGCGATGCGGACCCATCACGCTGCTTTGGCCATCAGCTTGAATCTCCACGCCCAGGAGTACCGGGATCAAGTTCCCACCCTGGCTGCTTGGGTGCAATCGCAAGGGATCCCTTTCCTATTCTTGGAGGCCCGCTCCCCAGTGTTGCTCAACCGTCTCAGCGCCCACCGCCGTCCCCATCCCTACGGGGAAGCTGCGGGTTTGTGGGAGGCCATTGAGCAAGAGCGGCTGGCTCTGGCCCCGGTGCGGGAACGCTGCACCCACTGGTTGGATACCTCCGACCTCAATGCCCAGCAACTGCGGCAGCAATTGCAAGCTTTGGTGCAAGGGATCCCCCAGCCCCTCAACCTAAGGCTGGTCAGCTTCGGTTTCAAATACGGCGTTCCCCCCGATGCCAACTTGCTGTTCGATGTGCGTTTTTTGCCCAACCCCTTCTTTCAGCCCCATCTGCGTCGCCTCACTGGGCAGGATCCCCTGCTGCAGGAGTTCTTGTTTGCGGATCCCATCACACAATCCACCTACCAGCACATCTTGTCCCTGATCAAAGCGTTTTGGCCCCACTACCGCGCAGAGCGTCGCCCCCACCTGACTTTGGCTATCGGCTGTACCGGCGGTCAGCACCGCTCGGTGGCCCTGGTGGAGCGCCTGGCCCAGGATTTGCAGCCTTGGACTGTCCCTGCCGGCAACCACGTTCTTCCCGACCTGAATGTTCAGGTTCAGCATCGCCATCTGCTCGACTCTCAGCGGGAGCTGGAAGCCCGCTTTGGCCCGGTGCCCGGCGAAGCCGGCGTTGCCCAGCAACAGGTTAGGATCCCTTTGGCCGGCGTTCCTGCACCTTCCCATGCCTAAGCCTGTGCCCAGCAACAAGTCCGCCGCTTGGGGCATTCGCCGCCGCAAGGCTGCTTGGCCGGGAAGTGGCTGGAAATGGCTCTTTCCCGGTTTAGCCGTTAAACGCTGGCTGAGCCTGGCGGTTGGGGGCGTGCTGCTGATGGTGCTGGGCATTGCCATCTGGACGGAGTTGACCCCCATCTTTCGCCTGAAGCGGCTGATCGACATCACCCTGCGCCTGATCACCACTTGGATCCCGAACAACATCAGTGGCCCCCTGGTGACTGGGATCGGGCTGGTGATGGTGGTGCTGGGGTTTCGCAGCGCCATGCGCTCCATCGAGGATGTGCTGATCCCCGAGGGAGATGAAGCGCTGGTGGATAAGCTGTTGTCGCGGCGGCGTCTCAGCCGTGGTCCCCGCATTGTGGTACTGGGGGGCGGCACCGGCCTCTCCAACCTGCTGCGGGGTCTGAAGCGCTACAGCTCCAACATCACAGCCATTGTCACGGTGGCCGATGACGGGGGATCCTCAGGGCGTCTGCGGCGGGAGATCGGCGTTTTGCCCCCCGGCGATATCCGCAACTGCCTCACTGCTCTGGCCAACGAGGAAAAGCTGCTCACCGAGCTGTTTCAATATCGCTTCCAGTCGGGGGAAGGGTTGAGCGGCCACAGCTTCGGCAATTTGTTCATCACTGCCCTCACCGCGGTAACCGGCGGCGACTTGATTCGGGCCATCACTGCCACCTCGCAAGTCTTGGCCATTCAGGGGCGGGTGCTGCCGGCCACCCTGGCGGATGTCACCCTTTGGGCGGAGCTGAGCGATGGCCGCCGCGTGGTGGGAGAGTCCAACATTGCCAAAGCCGGAGGACGCATTTGCCGAATCGGCTGTGACCCCCCCAACCCTCCCGCCCTACCGGAAGTCATCGAGGCTATTGAGGCGGCAGAGTTTGTGGTGCTGGGGCCGGGTAGCCTCTACACCAGCATCATCCCTAACCTGTTGGTACCGGAAATTGTGGAAGCTCTGGCCAAAAATATGGCCCCCCACATCTACGTCTGCAACATCATGACCGAGCCGGGGGAAACCGACGGCTATACTGTTGGGGATCACGTCATGGCTCTGGATCGGGTGGCAGGAGTGCGCCTATTTGACGGCGTGCTGGTGCAGCGGGAGCCACCCTCCCCGCGCGCTTTGGAGCATTACCGCCGCAGCGGTTCTGAGTTTGTGGTGCTGGATCCCGACAAACTGGCTTACCTGGGCTGCCGCGCCGTTTTGGCTAACGTCATGCAGGAGGATCCAGAGACCGGCTTGGTGCGCCACAACCCCGAACGCTTGGCTGCAATGCTGATGCGCTGGTTCGACAGACATCGCCCCCTCTAGCTTTGCCCAGGATGTCCTCTGCTGTTATTGCAGGCGGGAATAAGGGCGGGGATAGGGCTTGCGCATCTGTCGAGCCAGGTACACCTGAAAGGTTTGCGCCACCGCCCCTGCCCGCACCAGGGGAACCTCGGCCACAGGCTCGATTTGGGCAAAGTAGTCGCCATAGGTGGCCGGGATCCCTGCCCTCGGCTGGAACAACTTGGAAGTGATGAGCAGCCCATCCTGCCCCAGCCAGTCCTGCGGCTGCGACCAAAAGGCAAAGCCCCGCAAATCTGCATCCAGGCAGGTCAGAGGCTTGTCCGTCAGCGGAGCCAGGGCCATGGCGATCTGACCGCCCAAAAAATAGACATTGGTAAAAACGAACTCTGCCTCCTCAAGGGCTTGAGCCAGGTGGGGATCTGTCCGAAACCGCTGCCGCAACTGCTCAATTTCAATGAGCTGAGTAGAGGGATCCTGCTCCACGGGCCACAGGCCCAGCCCGCCAGGAGCCTGCAGCAGGCCATAGCGCACATGGGCCAGCCCCACCCCCACCACCAAGCTGACCATCACCGCCGTCCCCACTAAGGTTCGCTTCGCTCCCGGCCACCGTTCCCAGAAGGATCCCAGCAGCAGCGTCAGCACCCAAAACCCCGGCATGGGCCAGGTGGGCAAGATGGGCCGGTAGCCTCCCATCAAGGTAAAGGCCAACACCAGCGGTAATCCACAGGCCAGGATCAAAAGGTGCTTGAGCTCTTCATCCGTCAGCCGCATCCCGCGGAGAATCTGCAGGGCCACCCGACCCGTCCCTGCCAAACTCGCCCACCCCAAAGGGATCCCCAAGCTGGGGAACAGGTAAAAGATTTCAGAAAGGATCGTCAGCCCCAGCGCTGGCAGTTGATACCCTGCCTCCGGCACCGCCCGCCCCGCCTGAAAGCGAAAGGAGACCCAATCCTGCTGGGCGTTCCAGATCAGCACCGGGCTGAAGGCCAGCACAAAACCCAGCACCGCCAGCACCGTCCAGCCCGACCTCAAGGCACAGCGATGAACTGGGCTGAGCAGACAAAAGAGTACCAGGCCGAACCCCAAAGCCAAGCCGTGGTACTTCCCCAAGCAGGCCAGCCCCACCAAGAGACCTATGAGCGCTAGCCTAGGCCCTGGCCGATAGCGAGCCGCCCCATAGACTCCCAATTTCCCCTGCCCCAAAGGCACCGGGAAAAACTCCTGGCTGGCCACCCATAGGGTTGCTGCCGTAAAAAAGACCAGCGGACTATCCGGCAGGGTCAGCACCCCAAACCCAATCCAAAGGATGGGTGCGATGCTGATGGCCGCCAAGCTGATCAGTCCCGCCCGAACAGAGAAAAGGCGCGCTCCGGTGTAGTAGAGGAATAGGGAAGAGCCACAATACAGCAGCAGGGATCCCAGTCGAATAGAAAAAGCCGACACCTGGCCGGTCAAGGCAGGCCCCAAGCCCGTTGTCCAGGCCACCAGCGGCGGATGGTCAAAATAGCTCCAATCCAGATGGCGGGTGTAGAGATAGTAGTAGGCTTCGTCAAAGCCAGGCGGCAAAAGGGCAGCCACCAGGCCCCGCATGAACAAGCCCAACCCCAGGATTAGCCAAACCGCTCTAGGCAATGGAGGGGATCCCTTTTGGCAAATCGACAGATCTAACTTACCTTTAACACCCTCCGGGTCTACGTCCCTTTAGCAATCCGATTAAGCAATCCGATTTTTTTTGTCTCCAGCAAAATGACCGGACGCCCCAAAAGTTGACCTAGCTTCTCGGCCTCTGCCCGCGCCTCCCGTTCACTGCTACTGAAGATGGATAGCAAAGGCTTCTGTGATTGCAATGTCACCTCTACCGAAAAGCTAGTATCGCCATCAGAATCTGTCCTGGCCTGAACCGTGACCTGCTGCACATCTCGGAAGGAATAAGTTTTCTGCCCTCGCGATCCAAAAGGAGTGAGGTACTCCTCCTGGATTTGGTACAGGGAGCTGTCCAAAGTCACGCGGCGGCGCCACAAAGCCGATATCAGTGTAAAAATCCCTGGCGAAAGGACGAGGAGGGAGATTATAATCATCAAAGCCACTGAGGGCTTACTGCTATATACTAAGAGCTGACTCTCTGTGCCGTTCACAAAAGACTGAACGCGCCTTGCCAGTTCCTGAGCCTCCCTCTCACTGGAAGCTGACCAGGCTATCTGTTCCCCTGCAGAAGTTTTCAGCGTGACATAGTAGTCGTAGTCGGTTGTTCCTTCAGTTGGGTCTCTTGTGATTTCGGTTTTGGTTCCAGCCCCTCTCACGTCCTTGTAGAGTTTAGTCGTACTTGGCAAAGGCAGAAGCGGCTTGAAAAACACTTCGCAGTTAACCGCAGACTGGTCAACTCGAAAGCAGGTGAAGTGGTGATCGCCTAGGGAAAACCACACTAAAGCCAAGAACGGGAGGTTCATGAAGGTAAGAAAACGGCCCAAACACGAAACTTCCTTTTGGTATACGCGCTTGTTGTGGCTCTCCTCCACGCATTTCATAGACTTAACTCCGAGAAAGCTGGATTTGTTTAGATTATGGCTTGCTAGTCTGCCGGTCGTCTGTTTCCGAGAATACGAAGCGTTTAAAAAATTATGAAAAGCAGTAAGTCCTCCGGTTTTCGCTGTGCTGTATTCAACTTCCCCTCTCTCCAACCAGGAGCGGAAATTGAGTGGCTGACTGCACGAGGCGCCGGGAAGAGGTTTTAAATCAAGCAAGTTAAAGGTTTGAGCTGTTGAATTGAATGTACGCAAGTGAGTTGGGTTTTTCATGTCCTCCCAGTTTCTTTTGAATGTGATTTAAAACTGCGGATCCAAGTGCGAAAAGTCTGAGGATTTGCCCGCACCTAATTCATGTTCTGAGGTATTATGTTATCTCCAATACCTCTAAAATGTCCTGGCTGCTTTTCGGGATCCCAAGGTCTTTCCCAGAAGCTGTGGGGTGGCATAACAGTGGGATGAGCGCCAAACTAGCGGTGGTGCTCATGTGAGGATTGCAATGGAAGGCAGACCTAGGGCTAGGGTAGGGCGGCCTGTGCCGAAATCTCTGGAGACAAGGCAAAATGGCCGGCAACTTGCCCAACGGCGCCGACGCAGAGGTTCTTGGATCCCTTCACCGCGAAGCTCTAGGCAGTGGGGAACAGCGCTGGGATGGCTCTTGGGGGATCGGATCCCGACGGCCCGCCAGCTTGACTTTCGCGCCGGCATGACCGGACTGGCTTTGATCATCGCCCTATTTGTAACAGGAGCACGTCTGGTTTATTTGCAACATCAACAGGCACCCCTATTGCAGCAGCGAGCCGAAGCCCAGCAGCGAGCCCAGCTAAGACCCTTCATTCCTCGTCGCTCAATTGTGGATCGTCATTCTATTGCCAAGCAGCAGGCAGAATTGCTGGCCGTAGATCGCCCCGTCTATACTCTCTGGGCCCATCCCCGCCTCTTTGGCAAACGCACCCCGGAGGAAATGGCCACCGCTCTTGCTCCCCTGTTGCGGCGTCCAGTAGAGCAACTGGCGCAGCGGCTATCGGCCAATCAGGCAGTGCGGGTGGAGCGCTGGGTATCCCAGGAGGTGGCAGATCAAATTCAGGCTCTGCATCTGGATGGCCTGGAGCTGGTGAGCGAGCGGCAACGCGTTTACCCCCAAAAAGAGATGGCCGCTGAGGTGGTAGGCTATGTAGATCTGGATCATCAGGGCCAAGCAGGAGTCGAATATTCCCGACAAGAGCTGCTGGAGCGTACCGTTCAACCTGTTACTATTCCTCGCGATGGCTACGGACGACTGTTGGCTGCCGAGGTGCCGGAAGGGCTGCTGCAATCTGGCGAGACAGTGCTGCAACTTACCCTAGATATGCGTCTGCAAAGAGCTGCCCGCGCTGCCCTGAAAGTGCAACTGGAGCGGTTTCGAGCCCTGCGGGGCACGGTGATTGTCCTCCAGCCCCAGACAGGGGAAATCCTGGCGCTGGTGAACGAGCCCACCTATGACCCCAACCGCTACTTTGAGTATGACCCCGGTCTTTTTCGCAACTGGGCCGTAACGGATTTGTATGAGCCGGGATCCACCTTCAAGCCCATCAACATTGCCATTGGGTTGGATGCTGGAGCCTTTACAGCAGATGAACGGGTCTATGACGAGGGTCGGATTCTCATCGGTCAGTGGCCCATTCAAAATTACGACTACCACCAGCGAGGGGCCCATGGCTGGATGAGCGTCACGGATATCCTGCGGCAATCCAGCAATGTGGGCATGGTACATCTAATGCGCAAGCTGGATCCCCGCCAGTACTACAATGCCTTGGTGCGGCTGGGGTTCAACGAGCGCAGTGGCGTGGATTTGCCCTTTGAGCCGGCCAGCCGTTTGAAACCGCTGCGACAGTTTGTTACGGTGCCGGTGGAGCGGGCCACTGTCGCTTTCGGCCAGGGGCTGGCCCTCACTCCTCTACAGTTGGCTGCCATGCACTGCATCATTGCCAATGGCGGACTGAAAGTACAGCCCCATGTGGTGCGAGGCTTGGTGGAAAAGGATACGGATACTCTGGTTTGGGGATCCCCGCAGCCCCAGCCGGTGCGGGTGTTGTCCGAGCAAGCCACGCTGGCGGTGCGTATCCAAATGCGGGATGTGGTGGACTTTGGCACGGGGCAATCGGCCAAGATCGAGGGGTATGAGATCGGCGGCAAAACCGGCACTGCCCAGAAAGCCGGGCCACGGGGGGGCTATTTGCCCGGCAAGCGCATCACCAGTTTTGTGGGCTATTTCCCGGCCATTCGCCCCAATTACGTGATCTTGGCGGTGATCGACGAGCCCCAGGGGGAAGATGCCTTCGGCTCGACGACGGCTGCTCCCGTTGTTCGCTCGGTGATCCAGGAGATCATCGCCCTAGAGGGGATCCGCCCTAACTCTACTTAGCGCAGCCATAGGAACAATGGGCGAAGGTGGATGCCAAAGGGGGCCCAGACAGTGAGGAAATGAGCGAAATGCCCGTACTTTCCTATTGACTCTTCCTGGAAAAAGCCCTACTCAAGACTTGCCACCCACAGAGTCCGACTTAATCTCTGCACTCCTCCAGCTCAGCTTGGAGTTGAGGTAGAAGTTCCAGAATACAACAATACCGATGGCAATTAAGTTGGCCAACAAATAATGAATGCCCAAGCGCTCGCTCAGCAAGGTCACCAGTGAAGTGTTGAGAACCAAGCCAATTAAGCAGATAACGTTAAACTTCGCCAACCGCTTCAGGCGATTCCAGGGCCCCGGCTGCAAGCGGGTCACATGGCGAAAAGTCCACAGGTCGTTCCAGAGGAAGTTATTGAGAATGGCCACCTCCGAAGCAACCAGCTTACTGGTTATGAGATCCCATCCTAAGTTGGTGGGATCGTGCAAAACATAGAGCAAAGCCATGTCCACCAAGGTGCCGGATAGGCCAACCGTGCTGAAGCGCAAAAAGGATCCCACCTGCCCTAGCGAAAAGCGCAGCACCATCAGGTGGTGGAGATATTGGAGACAAGTTTGCAGTTGGATTTTGCTCTCGCCGTTCTGGCGCTCCTGAAAGATGTAGCCGACTTCAGCAATGGTTTTCACCCGGCCCCGAGCCAGCACCTCGATCAGCAGCTTGTAACCCTTGGGGTTGAGCGGGATCCCGGCAATGGCTTGGCGTCTGACCAGAAACAGTCCGCTCAACGGATCGGAAACACGGCTGAAAACTCCCGGCAGCAGAACCAGCCCAATCCATTGGGCCCCGCGGGAGACAATGCGCCGGCCCAGGCTCCAGTGGCTCACCCCTCCCGATGGTGCATAGCGGCTGCCCACCACCAAATCTGCCCCTTTCTGGATGAGCGGCCACAATTTGAGGACAATCTCCGGCGGATGCTGCAAATCCCCATCCATAACCCCCAGCACCTCTCCGCGGGCAGCCTGCCATCCTCGCACCACTGCTGTAGCCAGGCCCCGTTCCCGCTGCCGGCAGATAACGCTGAGTTGGGGAAACTCCTCCTGCAGCTCCTGGGCCAACTTGGCGGTGTGATCCGGGCTGTTGTCATCCACCACAATCAGCTCATAGGCCCCCGGTAGAATCGTGTCGAGGTGGGCGCACAATTGTCTGACCAAGCTGCCAATGCTAGAGGCTTCGTTGTAGGTGGGAATGACCAGCGAAAGTTGCACAGGGCTGGGGCAAGACAAAGGCGGGATCTGAAGAGGGACTACAGGGGGATGGGTGGATGAAGCAGGAGCTACATAAGGCATAAAGACTCAGTCCCGCTGACGCGAACAGCAGGCCATCCAAAAACAATGAAACAAAGACTCTCAGCCCAGGGCTGCAAATCCTAGGACTGCCTTGGTTCACATTGGATCCACAGAACGATCCCCTATCGTACTGATCGATGAGCCGCAGGGCTAGACCTTTCTCTACCTACCCAGCTTCTTCGGGAAGAGGTTACTTGGCTAAGGGGATCCCGTAGAGGGGCTCATCAACACCGGGATCTGGGCCTGAGCAGAAGGAGTCTCAGGCAGCGAGGGGGCAGGGGTGAAACTGGGATAAGGAATGCGCTCGTGGTTGGATTCCCGCCAGACCTCCACGAAAGCGTCTGCCACCACCTCCAAATCCTCCAGCGTCAGCCCACTATCAACCAACTGGCCATCTTGCCAACGGGCCTGGGCAATTTTGCGGACAACAGCTTTTGCCCGCTCGACCACATCGGGGCCGAAGCCATCGCTCAGAGTCATGCTGCGCAGGGCGGCTTCACAGGCATCGGCCATCATCACCACCCCCGTCTCCTTGCTCTGGGGGATCGGGCCATCGTAGCGGAACGGCTCTTCGGGTACGGGCTGACCCCCGGCTTTCATCTGGGCTTGATGGTAGAAATAGGCAATCAGGATCGTCCCCTGGTGCTCAGGGATAAACGCCTGGACGGCGGTAGGCAGATTATATTGCTTGGCCAGGCGCAAGCCATCGCTGACGTGGGCCTTGATAATCTGAGCACTGCGATAGGGATCGTCCAGTTGGGTGTGGGGGTTGAGGCTGCCCATCTGGTTCTCGATGAAGTAGCGGGCCTGCAGCATCTTGCCGATGTCGTGGTAAAGAGTGCCGGTGCGCACCAGCTCCACGTTGAGGTTCAGCTTCTGGGCAGCCCGTTCTGCCAAAGTGGCCACAAGCAGAGTGTGCTGGAAGGTGCCGGGGGCCTCTGCAGCCAGCCGCCGCAGCAGCGTGCGATTGGGATTGCTCAACTCGATCAGACGAATGGGGGTGGCCAAGTCAAACAGGCGCTCCAGGTAGGGGCTGGCTCCCAGGGCAACAATGCTCCACCCCAGGCTGGTTCCCCCCGCCAAAGCCATAGCCAACAGGTCGATGCCGCCGGTGGTGGCCAAGCTAACCGCCCCGTAGGCCAGCATCTGCACCGCTGCCGCTCCTCCTCCCAACAAGGCCAGCTCTTCGCGGGAACGGGAACGCCCGGCCAGGGCAGAGGCCACCACGCTGCCGGAGAGCAAGGGTACAAGGGTGAGCAGGTTGACAGGGGAGACCAAGGGCAAAAACAGCGCCTGGCCTACCACCACCACCAAGCCCAGCCCTGCCCCGTAAAAACTGCCCAGCAACAGCCCCACTGCCGGCAGGGAGCTGAACTCCAGCTTGAACAAGGCCGCCAAAAGGGGAGCGGTCAGGGAAACTATGAGGATCAACACCCGATCCCGGCGGCGCAATCCCGGCCTCAAGCGTTGTTGCAGAGGCACAAAGACAGCCAGGCCCATGCCCATCACGCCGGCCACCCCCACCAAGCCCCAGACGTTGATCCCGCGCTGGGTGAGCCCAAAGTGGTCCAAGATGAGAAAAATTTCGGGAGTGATGAGCTGATCTGCTCGCACGATCACCTGGTTCTCGGCAACCGAGATCAGAACCGGCTCGACTTTTTCCAGCTCGGCGCGAATGCGCTGCTCGGTGCGCTGGGGATCCACCTCCACATTGGGAATGAGCACCTGCTGCAGCCACTGATAGACCAGCCCTTGCAACTCCTGTCGTTGGGCAGCATTGCCCGGAAACATCAAATCGTCCAGTTGGGCTTGGATCCCTTCGGCGCGAACTTCGCGGGGCAGGCCATCCACAATCCCTATCTTCTGCAGGCGCTCCAAGACCCGCCGGCTCAAGGTTTGCAAATGCTGCCAATCCGCATCTGCCAAGTTGAGAACTGTGGCCGGAACAGGGGGGGTGAGCTGCTCCAGAGCCGGCAAAGCCGCTTGATAGCGCCGTTGCGCCGCTTCCACCTGGGCAATCAACTGGGTATAGGGATCCGTCGCCGCCATCTGGGTGGCCGATCCGTCCAACCAGACCCGCTGCCAAACCTCGACAAGCTCTTGCTTGGCCCGCTGCTCCGGAGGAAGCTGCTCCGGTCGCCCCGAAGAAGGCTCTTCCAAGGGAGATGGGGTGGCTCCGCGGATGGCCTCTTGTCGGGCGCGAGCCTGAAGGAGTTCCCACTCCTCTGGGGAAAGCTGGCGCAGGTAGATCTGCGTTGGCAGAGACAGCAACTGGACAGAAACATAGGGCAGAGGCCCTGCCTCTTGGCGGATGGCCTCCACCTCAGCCAGGAGAGCCTCCAGATTTTGCCGCATGCTGTCGTTGGCGGTGCTGTTGATTTTGAGGGCCTGAACCACCCGCCGCCGCGCCTCAGCTTGTCGGGCCTGGGTAGCCTCCACATCTTCAATCTCCGCCGCAGCAGGGGCAAGAAACGTCTGCGGAGAACGGCTGCCGACGGTCAGTTGTGGTTCGTTGTAGTAGCGGATCCCGTGGACGGCAGTGAGGGAGAGAAGCGCGAGGGCATAGCCGGCAATCCGCTCCGAAAGGGGGGGCCTGCTCTTTCGAGGGGAAGCTGCCTGGCGTCGCCGAGTCCAGTGTTCCGCGTTCGCGTCGGTGGCGCGAAGGGCTTTGGGCGTGAGCGGGTTTTTCATGGATTGGCCTGGCAGCGTCTTTCTCTTTTCTATCCCCTTTTGGCCGGGTAGCCCAGGAAGAGGATCTCAATCGCCGATGGTAATCTGCCCCACCATACCTGCTTCTGCATGGCCGGGAATGGTGCAAACCAAAGCGTAGACTCCAGATTTCAGGGGAATAAATTGCCACTCCACCGAAGCGCCTGGCTTCAGCTCCAGTTCTCGGATCTGGCCCTTAATTTCCACGCCGGCCACGTCCAGCTTGCGGGTCCAGACGGCATCGGCAAAATCCTTGGCGCTGAAATAGTGCTTCAGTTGGCTGGGGTTGCTCAGGCGGAGACGGTAGAGGCTGCCGTTGCGAAAAGACAGTTCCTTGGGCACAAACACCAACTGATTGTCGGCAGTACCCAACTCAATAACCTTCTCCTGCGGCGTTTGTCTGGAGAGATCCCGCGCCCATACCGGATGCGGGATCCCAATCATGAGGGCCGATAGCCAGATTCCCAGCACCAGGAAATGACAGAACCTGTTTAACATTGCAACAACGAGGAGAGAGGAAAGAGCAAAGAGAAAAGAGCAACGAGGAGAGAGAAAAGAGCAAAGAGAAGAGATTCCTCCTTCTCACTTCTCACTCCTCCCTTCTCACTCCTCTGCGAGTAGCCTGGAAACTCAAGATAGCATCTCTAGGCGGAGAGGTTTTGATTCCCTTCTGCCCTGTCTAGCCATCCACATCCTCGTAGAGCCGCACGGCTGGGGCTTCCTCTCCGTCTTTCCTTATTTCAAGGGCTACCGCAGCGGCGTAGCCACCGGCAACCCGAAGGGGTAGGGTTACCCAGCAAGAGTCCCCGTCCAAAGCTCTGGAGCCGGCCAGACCCCTGCCTGTTCCCTTCAGGAGCGCCTCCTTTTGTGTCCACATTTGAAAGAAAAGGGCATCTCGCTCTGGAGCTGGACAGCTGGCCAAACGGCCCTGCTCAGCAGCCGAAAAATAGCGTTGGGCGATGCGCTGCCAGCGGAGCACAGGTCGAACCCATTCCAGATCCACTCCAATGCGGTATTGCCATCTCAGGCCGATCAGGACGCGCTCGTGGGAGTGGCTGAGGTTAAACTGCAGCGGCAGGGGTGGATCCCGCCAGTAGGGTTTGCCGGTAGAACTGTGGTCGAGGGGGATCCCCTGGGGCGGAATGCCGCTGTAGCGGCTAAGCAAGCTCCGCAACCCAAGACGACCGGCCAGAAAGCGGCGCCGATCTGCCGGCAGTTGTAAACGCTCTGCCCGCCGACATTCTTCAGGGGAAAGAAGGCCGAGCTGGGGGAGCAACTTCTCCAACGGGGGGACTGTCTGCAGCCAAAGATGCACCTCTGACTTTCCCGACAACGGCTGCAGGGATCCCCCTGTGGCGACTGCTACCTCGCTGAAGTTGGATCCAGACAACTCTGAAAACTGAGGATAGGGTAACATGGCCTTGAATTGGTGGAGTTGGCAACACCACCCAGACAGTACACCCTTTCCTGTACGCGCTCGCGAGGCCTGGTCTGACCTGATGCCCTCCTTCCACTATCCCCCCCGTCCTGACCGTGTCCGCGCAGCTCGTCAGCAGGCCATTCGTCAGGGGATCCTCTGGCTGTTGTTGGGGTTCACGGCTGTGTTGGCGGGTTCTGCCGGTGCCCTCTTGGCCGTGATGTTGCCCCGTCAGGTGATCCCAACTTCCCTCACTCCTGCAGAACAAGAAGCCTTCCGTCCCGATGCCTTACGGGCTGCGGCTCTGGATCGCTCGTTGCATATCCTCATTCTCGGCACGGACAACCCGGATCCCACCCTGCCCTTGCCCACAGAGCGAGATCGCTTCCACACCCGCAGCGACACCATTCTCTTGGCCCGCTTTGATCCCCAGGCGCGGCGGATTACCGTTTTGTCCATCCCCCGCGATACTCGTGTGCGCTTGCCTGGCTTTGGTGTGGCCAAGATCAATGCTGCCAACTTGGCAGGGGGCCCGGCGCTGACGGCCCAGGTGGTCAGCCACTTGATGGGTGGGATCCCGATTGACCGCTACATTCGCCTCAATACCGACGCTCTGGAAAAGCTGATCGATGCGGTGGGCGGCGTGGAAATCTACGTGCCGGAACCGATGCAGTACGCAGATCACACCCAGCAGTTGTTCATCCACCTGGAGCCCGGCTGGCAACGCCTCAATGGAGAACAAGCCCACCACTTTGCCCGCTTTCGCCGCGATCACCTGGGATTGGGGGATATCGGTCGGGTGCAACGGCAACAGGAATTGCTGCGGGCCCTGAGCCGGGAACTGCTCTCCCCTGCTGTCTGGCCGCGGATCCCAAAGATTTTGCAGGTTATCCGCACCAACCTCGATACCAACCTCACCTGGGAAGAGGTTCTGAGCTTGGCCAAGTTTGTCCTCACCTCTGGGGGCGATCGCATCGACCTGGTGCTGCTGCCGGGCCGCTTCAGTCAGCCGGGAGAATTCTCCACCAGCTACTGGCTGCCGGATCCAGCCGGGATCCGACGGGTGGCCGTCTCCCACTTTGGCCTGGAGGCAGAGGTAGCCCGCATTCCTCCACACCGCCTGCGCATAGCCGTGCAAAACGCAACCGGAGAGCCGGGGATGGCCCGCCGTATGGTGCAAGAATTGGTGAGGCAAGGATACGCCCATGCTTTTGCCGTGGAAGACAGCACTCAGGTGCTGCAGCAAACGGAGATCCTCGCCCAGAGCGGGGATCGGGAGGGGGCTAAACAGATCCGCGCCGCCATTGGCCTGGGAGAAGTGCGGGTAGAATCTACTGGCGTTCTCAACTCCGATGTCACCATTCGAGTCGGCCAAGATTGGGCTCAACAGTTGGCTTTGGATGAAGCACTCCGCGCCGCTGACGCCAACGGCCAAACCCAAGCTCCGCCCGGAGCAGCTCAGCTCTAGAGAGCCGGTTCGGTTGCGAGTGCGGATTTCCGAAAAAGAGCCTGCTTGTCGGGGACTTTTCGGTCTCTGTAGATTAGCACTGAGCTTGTTTGAGTGCTGAGCCACCTATGACCGTGCTGGAACAGGGATCCATCACCATCCACACCGAGAACATCTTTCCCATCATCAAGCAGTCTCTCTACTCGGATCGAGAGATCTTCTTGCGGGAGCTGATCTCCAATGCTGCTGATGCCATCACCAAGCTGAAGATGGCCAGCCTTGCCGGCGAAGTGGCAGATCTCCCAGAGCCGGAGATTACGATTGCCCTCAACAAGGAGGCCAAGACCTTAGCGGTGGCCGATAACGGCATTGGCATGACTGCCGAGGAAGTGAAAAAATACATCAACCAGGTGGCTTTTTCCAGCGCTGAAGAGTTCATTCAAAAGTACAAGGGCAAAGACGCAGAGCAAGCAATCATTGGCCACTTTGGTCTAGGATTCTACTCCTCTTTTATGGTGTCGCAGCGGGTGGAGATCGACACCCTCTCCTATCGGCCCGGCAGCACGCCGGTGAAGTGGGCTTGTGACGGCACCACTACTTTTACCCTCTCCGATTCTGAGCGCTCCAGCATCGGCACCACCGTTACCCTTTACATCACCCCCGAAAATGAAGAATACCTGGAGCCAAGCCGCATTCGGGAATTGGTTCGTAAATACTGCGATTTCATCCCCGTTCCCATCAAGTTAAACGGGGAAGTGATCAACAAGCAAAAGCCCCTGTGGAGAACCTCACCTTCCGAACTCAAAGATGAGGATTACCTAGAGTTTTATCGCTACCTCTATCCCTTTCAAGAGGATCCCCATTTCTGGGTGCACATCAACACCGACTATCCCTTCATCGTGCAAGGGATCCTCTATTTCCCCAAGTTGCGCCCGGATATTGATCCCACCAAGGGTCAAGTCAAGCTGTTCTGCAATCAAGTCTTTGTCCAAGATAACTGTGAGGAAGTTATCCCCAAGTTTCTCCTGCCTCTGCGGGGGGCCATCGACAGCCCGGATATTCCTCTCAACGTCTCTCGCAGCTTCTTGCAAAATGACCGCACCGTAAGGCGCATTGGGGATCACGTTGCCAAAAAGGTGGCGGATCGTCTCAATGAACTGTACAGGGAAGATTACGAAAAATACGTCAAGGTCTGGCCCGACATCAGCCTCTTTATGAAGTTTGGGGCGATGAACAACGACAAGTTCTTTGCCCAGATTAAGGATATTCTCATTTTCCGAGTGGCCGGATCCCCTGCCGATAAACCCGAATATGTGACCCTGAAAGCGTACCTGGAGCGCACTCGCGACAAGCAAAACAAGCGAGTTTACTACGCCACCGATGAGGCTGCCCAGAGTGCCTACATCGATCTCCACCGCTCTCAAGGACTGGAAGTGATCATGTTGGATAGCTGGATCGACAGCCACTTCAGCAGCTTTTTGGAGCGGGAATACAAAGAAGAAGGGATCCAATTTAAGCGGGTGGACTCTGAGCTGGACGAAACGCTGGTGGATAAAGACAAAGCCGCCGAAATTGTTGACCCGGTAACGCAAAAAACCCGCAGCCAAAAGTTGATCGATCTCTTCCGACAAGCCCTGGGCAAAGACAAGTTGCAGATCCAAGCAGAAGCCCTTAAATCGGAGTCGGTTCCGGCCATGATCTTGCTGCCGGAGACGCTGCGGCGCCTACAGGAGCTCAACGCCGTCATCCAGCAAAAGCCGCTGGAGTTTCTGGAAGAGCACACCCTGGTTCTGAACACGGCCCATCCCCTTATCCAAAACCTGCAGTCTCTTGCCGATCAGGGCCGGGATCCCGACTTGGTTCACCTCATCTGCAATCACATCTACGATCTGGCTTTGATTACCCAGAAAAGCTTTGACCCGGCAGCCGCGCGGGCCTTTGTGCAGCGCTCCAACGAAGTGCTGACTCGCCTCACCCGCCCTCAATAGGCAGCGCTGTCCAGGGTAGACTGCAGGGCTTCCGCTCCACCGGGCAGAGACGGACGGGATCCGGCCCCGTTGCCGCTGTGGCTGTAGCTGCCTTGGAGCACGGGGGCAACTTGGCGCATCAGAGTAGCCATCTCCAGGGCACTCATGGCGTATTCCCAACCTTTGTTGCTCTTGACCCCGGCCCGCTCCAGAGCCTGCTGCAGGGTATCGGCGGTGAGGATCCCGAAAATAACCGGCACTCCGGTACGAAATCCTGCCGCCGCAATGCCTTTGGAGACCTCCGCCGCCACATAGTCGAAGTGGGGAGTTTGCCCGCGAATCACTGCCCCCAGGCAGATGATGGCGTCATAACGGCGAGATTGGGCCAGTTGGTGGGCCAGCAAAGGCACCTCAAAACTGCCGGGCACCCAGTAGTAGTCCACCTGCTTGCTCTCCGGGCCGACATCCACACCATGCCGCTTCAGCGCGTCCTGGCACCCTTCTAACAATTTGCCGGTGATCAGGTCGTTAAACCGACCGATGACAATGGCCAGACGCAGATCCTCCGTCTGAACAAAATTGCCCTCGTAAACTGCCATCTGCGCTGCTCCAGACCTACCCAAGAGAAGAATAAGCGGGCCGACACGGCAAAACCACGCTTTCCCATCCTAATTCAGTAAACTACCCGACCCTGACTGCTTCGCAGTACAGGGCGGGCTTTCGGTAGCCCTGCAGTTGGCAAGCCAACCACGAACCTCTAGGCTGGTTTA